>CBDTVF010000012.1:0-19517 GCA_965363775.1 uncultured Gammaproteobacteria bacterium | reverse complement strand
CGTTTCACAATGAAGCGTTTGCTTTTTTTTTTGCAGGACAGCACCCGTTCCCTACCTTACAATCTGCCCCTGAAACACAAACTGACAAGTTCTCTTTAAAAAAATGAATATATACATATCCAAGCTAAAACGCTGCATGCTGATCACCACACTGCTTGTTCTGTTCTCTGTCCCACTCGCGGCGCAGGATGCCGAATCACTGGACTGGACTACGACCAAGGATAAATGGGGGCAGTTAATACTTTGTCAGCGCATTTACAAAATGCCTGAGGTCAAACCCCGTCTCTACAGTTTTGATATTGAACAGTGTGACAAGGCCGGGCAATTGGTCGTAGACGTCATCTCAAAGTACTCAAAGCAGGAACAGGCTCAACTTAAAAATCAGGCAGAGCGCCACGCGTTCATGCTTTCAGAAAACACCTCCGAGCCATACCACTCAGTCCCCGCATGCCGGGAGTATTGCGGTAAATTAGCCGAAATCCAGGATAAACGCAGTGATTGATAAAACAGGATTCTCCATGGGAACGCAGGTAGACCCATATGCCGGCTTTAAAAAACTGCCGGATTGGGTCGCTTTTGACCTCTGCAAGGCTTATGCAGCACCCGGTGGTAACTATCTTTTACACAATACACGAAATGGTAAACGTGCCATGGTCATGCCGGAAGTGTATGCCTCGCTTTTGCGTTGTGGCCAGTTCCAGACCATCGCCAGCCATACTGCCAATATCATTGAAGGCAACCCGGGTATGAAAGACCAGCAGGCGACCATCAATAACGTACTCCAGCAGATGCTCGATACCGGCATGATGGTGTCTGCTAAAAAAGTCTGCGACCGACTCAAGGCCAAGGTTGACACTGGAGTAGAAGACCACGAGATTAGTGCTCCGGTTGTTGCCATCAATACCTGGGAGCGCCCACAGGCACTGGAGCGCCTGCTTGAATCCGTCGTCGCCAATTGCAACACCACTAAGGTTCATCGCCTGTATGTGATTGACGACTCACGTAAAGCAGAGAATATCAGTAAAAATCAGGACCTGGTGGAAACCTACGCTTCCAGGGTTGCAACACCCCTTGAATATTTTGGCCAGGACGAACAGCAGGCACTGCTGGATGACCTTTCGAAGCGATTGCCTGAACATGAAAGTGCCATCCGTTTCCTGGCAGACCAGTCCAGGTGGCGGGATCACTGGACGTCCGGTCTGAATCGCAACCTTGCCTTGTTGTTATCCTGTGGTCATCGTCTGGTGATGATGGATGACGATAGCATTTGTGATGTATACGATCCCCCTCAGCTTAAGCCCAATATCACGTTTTCGGATAATCCCCGTGAAGCTGATTTTTTTGCCAGCGAGCAGGATTGGGCTCATTTGCACCAACCCATAAACCCTGATCCGGTCAGTCGTCACATGCAGTGTCTCGGCTTACCCTTTTCAGAGGCGGTGGCCGTGTTGGGGCAGGGCAACCTGAAACCTGCCGGTCTCTCCAACGCAACTGCACTGCAGATCAGTGAGTTGGAACCCGACTCAAGGGTATTGATGACAGAATGTGGTTCACTGGGCTGTCCTGGCACCACCAGTAACACCTGGCTACCGAATATGGCAGAGAACTCGCTCAAGCGAATGTTGAAATCAGGGCAAAAAACGACCAATGCGCTCACCAGGCGCAAGGTCTGGAGTGGCCGGAACCATCCCCATTTCGCACCCCGACCCAATATGTCGCAGATCACCGGTTTTGATAACCGTCATATGTTACCGCCGTATTTACCCATTATGCGTGCCGAGGATCAACTGTTCGGCTACATGCTGGACTTCATATTCCCGTCAGCCGTCACGCTGGATTACCCCTGGGCGATCCCGCATTTGCCATTACCGGAACGTGAATGGCAGAACAAAGACCTGAATTTCACACCCTCTGATTCGTTTCCCAGTTTCTTTTTTGAAATGATACTCGAGAAAAAATCATCCTGTTTGTCCGATTTACCCGCTGATCGCCTGGCAAATTTGTCTGCCTGGTTTAAAAAAATGTCCACGGCATCCAGTAAATCCCTGGGCGACATGTACCGCGATACCCGCTTGTGTGACGATTCAGACCGGCTTGAGCAATTGAATGGTTTACTCACTGCCAATGAGTCAGCCCCGGTTAACTGGCAGAATTACCTTCGAAATGGCAGCAAAGAATTGAACATGGATCTGGAAGTAGCCAGTCGTCCGGGTTTCGCCGTCAAAGGTTTTCCCAAAGGCATGGAAGGTGAAGAATTAATCGGATTCTGGAGAGATGTTTGGGCTGGATTTGCAGACGCATTAAATGCATGGCCGCAAATCCGGCAGGCCGCAGCTGATATTTTAGAGGCTGAAAAAGCGCCAGATTGAATGAGTCCCTATAAACGGGCCTGACGAGCTTCACTGGGTGCGGTACCTGTCCAGCTTTTATATGCGCGCGAGAACGAACTCGGCTCGGAAAACCCGAGCAGCAGGGAAATTTCAGTCAGTGTCAGGCTGTTGTCCATAATGTACTGCTCAGCCAGGTTGCGCCGGGTCTCTACCAACAGAGACCTGAAATTGCTATCTGCATCCGTCAACTTGCGGTGCATTGTTCGTACCGACATATGCAACGAAGCGGCCACCGAGTCATCACTGACACTACCAATCGGCAATTGATCCAGTAACTCCGATTGCACCCTCGCAACGATATCATTGCGGTCAAGCAATGCGAGGCGTCGCGTAACGACCTGGTCATTCAACATCGCCAGTTCCGGGCTGGCACCAGCCAGCACTTCATCGGCAAGTGACAATGGGATCAGCAGTTGGTTTTCAGCCTGATCAAAATTCAGCTCACAACCAAAATATTCAAAATAGGGTTTAATGTCCCTTGGCTCAGGGTGTTTGAAGTTGACCGCCTGCAAACGAAAATAATCCCCGCTAACCAGCCGACACATCATGGTTACCATTGACAGTGCACTGTCGTCACGCACAGTTTCACACTCGCTGGGCACATTCAGCTTGAGTGTGACCACCATGCAAGCACCCTTGTCCTCAACGCGAACTACAGCCTTGTCATTTACAACACGGCTAAAACGTTGCAGCCGCGAGCAGGCTTTTCTCAAGGTCAGGCTGGCCTGCCAGGCGTAACCGAGGGCACCCAGTTGTGAAGGTACATACACGGATGCCGCTCTGAGACCCAGGGCTTCATCACCAGTGAGGCTCAAAGTCTTTGCCCTGATTCGATCAATCTTCACAAACGGGACACGCACACCCGGATCAATGGGTAGCTTTACATTGATATCTTCAGCCGCAAACAAGGGTGCAGGATCAATCCCGTAGGATTCGATCGTCCTCCATAGAATGACCAAAGTTGGTGCAAATACCGTCATACGCGCGATTACCTGTAGCTGATGTGTGAAAACATGCCTTTATTCTCTTTCACCTGTCAACTTTGGTCAACTGATTGTCCACGTTGGTCAAGCGAAGCCTGCCTGACTTGCCTAAAGTACGCCCATCGCAAATACCGTTAGTGGAAAAAGCAGCAATGCATATAGAAGAGAATATGTTGCAGGCAGAAATTGAATTTTGGCAATACATGATAGAGAGCCGGAGAGGAACAGTTTCTGAACAAGCAACCGAACGCATGCTGAATGCGTGTGAGTTAGCAGAGAGAAAGTTGATGATGATGGAACGCACACTTTCGTATGTTGATACAAGGCAATGAAGAGGATAGTGAAAATGGAACAGATTTTGATGAGAAATGTCATGCGAGTGGTGGTCGCGAGTTCATTGATCGCCATCAGTGTCAATGTTGCGATGATGATTGCTTAAGTAGCAATAACCGTATTTAGTTTTGGGGGTTTTTCGGTAGCAACACGCCCGCTGCCACATTAGTGCTCCGGTCTCGGCAATACCCTGGTGGATTTCCCCCCCCTTTGCCAGGGATGAGACCGGAGCAATTTTTTATTCTTCCAGTAGATACTCACGTAACGAACCAAAGTCGGCTGGCATCGAAACGCTCAAAACCTCTTTTTCAATCACTTGCTGCAATTCTTCGGGCAAAGTTATAGGACGATTCAGAGTTTCTTCAATGGTCTCCCTGAACTTGGCCGGATGTGCCGTACATAAAAACACACCCGTTTCCTCGTCTGCGAGGCTGTCTGTCAATGCTCTCCAGGCCAGCGCGCTGTGTGGATCTGCCAGGTAGCCCTCTGCATCAAGAGCGCGTACAGCATCCCGTGTTTCAGCATCACTGATGGCAAATGACGTCAGCAGGTCCTGCAAAGGCAGGTCATGGCGATCTTCCATCTCCAGCACCCTTGGAAAATTGTTAGGCAGGGAAATATCCATGGCATTGGTCAGCGTTGCCACGGTGGGGTTTGGTTCCCATTTGCCTGAAGCTAAAAACCTCGGCACCGTATCATTGCAGTTGGTAGCCGCAATCATCCGCTTGATCGGCAAACCGATGGCATATGCCAGCAATCCGGCCGTTACATTGCCGAAATTACCACTGGGAACACTTAATACAGGCTCGGTCCCCCTTGGCAGACGGGCAACCGCTTCAAAGTAATAACAAACCTGTGCCAGCAGCCGGGCGACATTGATTGAGTTGGCCGAGTTAAGCCCCAGTGTCTCAACCAGTTGTGGATCGTCAAATGTCTGTTTGACCAGTTTTTGACAGGCATCAAAATCATCTTCAATGGCAATGGTGCGTATGTTTCCACCCTGTGTGCAGAACAGCTTTTCCTGCAACGGGGTTACTTTGCCTTTCGGATACAGCACCACTACATCAATACCGGGTTGAGCATAAAACGCGAGCGCGACCGCGGCCCCCGTATCACCCGAGGTTGCTGTCAGGATAGTGGTTCGCTGATTCGCATTGAAACTGCCCAGGCACTGCGCCATAAAGCGTGCGCCAAAGTCCTTGAAGGCAAGCGATGGACCGTGAAAAAGCTCAAGTGCGTGAATGTGTTCAGAAACAGCTGCAAGTTCCAGCGGGAAATTAAAAGCCTTTTCCACGCATTCCTGCAAAACATCCTTTGCCATTGCGTCACCGATCAAGTGTTGCAATATCAATGCGCTACGGCTGACAAAATCCATTTCCAATATAGCTGGAACATTATCCAGAGGTGTTAGTTGTTCCGGGAAAAAAAGACCCTGACCTTTCCCAAGCCCGGTAATAACGGCCTGTGGAAAAGTTAATTTTTGTTCCGGATGTTTGATATTAATGAATTGCATGGTTTATGTTTCCTGTCCTGGTCTACTCAGGATCAAACTTTTCTGGCACCCGCGAGATCTGCCCGACAGATATGCACGAATCCTGATTCATTTTTTAAGTAGTGTTTTTCCAACCAGTCTGCTGCAGCCTCCGCCACACGGCTGTCATCTACAATGCAAAAAACCGTCGGTCCGGAACCTGAAATACCCGTCGCCAACGCACCCATTTGTGCCAGCGCGGTTCGAGCTTCCTCGAATCCAGGTAGCAAGGACTTTCGGTAAGGCTCGGCCAGCAAATCAACCAGGCAATTTGCTGCAGCCTCTGCTTCACCCTGGTGCAGTTGATGTACAAACAAGGCAAACTGCGCGGCATGTGTCACGACCGTTTTGCGATCATAATTAACTGGTAAAACCTCTCTCGCGGGTCGCGTTTCCAACCGCGTGCCTGGCCAGGCAACGACAGACTGCCAGTGACCAGGCCACGGCAGACCATACTGGCGTGCACTACCTGGCATGCACAAACGTAAACCACCCAGCAAACACGGGGCAATGTTGTCCAGGTGCACCTCGCCGCTGATGCTGCCTTCCATCTCTGCCATCAAGTTCAATAGTGCAGGGCGATCCAGCGGACGCCCAAAGTATTGATTCAAGGCGACCAGCGTGGCGACAATGGAACTCGCACTCGAGCCCAGCCCGCTACCCACAGGTAAACGCTTGTCCAGCGTGATATTCAAGGGCCGAATAACAATACCGGCAGCCAGGGCTGCCTTTTCAAAACGCCGGCACGAACTGACGACGATGTTGAGTTCCTGATCTTGAGGCAATGCGTGAGCGAATTCACCGTCAAGACACAAGGTCCAGTCATCCGGGTCCCCCGGCATGATGCTGACACAATCACCTAGCAGACTGCCGTCCACCGGGGCCAGCGCTAAACCAAGCGCGTCAAAACCTACAGAAACATTACCGGAAGATGCCGGCGCGTATACGGTTAGTATCTTTTTACTCATAAGTCTAACGGCCTCCATGCTGTGCGCAGCAGATCGCCAAATACACCTGCTGCGGTAACGTCTGCGCCTGCGCCATAACCACGCAGCACCAACGGAATAGGCTGGTAATACCGGGAGAGCAGTACCAGGGCATTTTCGCCATCGCGAATTGAACACAGCGGTTTACCCTTCGGTACAGTTTCCACACGAACACTGCATTGACCATTCTCAATCCGGCCAACGTAACGCAAAACTCCACCCCCGGCTTTTGCAGCCTCAACCCGATCGGTATATGCCTCATCCAGCACTTTCAGGCGATCAATGAGCTCTGAGCTATCGGCATCTGCAGCAAAACCGTTTTCAATCACCGGCTCAACCTGGATGTCATCAAGCTCAAGATCCATGCCAACTTCGCGGGCAATGATCAATAACTTACGGGCCACATCCATACCGGACAGATCATCTCTCGGATCAGGTTCGGTAAAGCCGAGTTGCATGGCTTTTTCAACCGCTTCTGAAAGCGCCATTCCATCTTCCAGCATTCCGAAAATCATTGACAATGACCCGGATAAAATACCACCAAATGACTTTAATTCGTCACCGGAACGTATCAGCGACTGCAATGTATCAATGAATGGAAGTCCAGCGCCCACGTTGGTTTCATACACAAATTTGCGGTAGTGCCGCGCCGCAACGGCACGCATTTCACGGTAATAGGCGATACTGCTGGTATTAGCCTTTTTATTGGCCGCCACGACGTTAAAGCCATTGGCGAGAAAATAGGCGTATTGTTCTGCCAGTAACTGGCTTGTTGTGCAGTCAATAATGGTCGGGTTAAGTAAGCCCAGTTGTTGGCGGATCGCGACAATGTCATCAATTGTCCAGCTGACACCCTCTTCTTCGAGAGTCGCCTGCCAACTACCAAGCTCAACGGTGTCGT
Organism: uncultured Gammaproteobacteria bacterium; assembly: GCA_965363775.1. Taxonomy (GTDB): domain Bacteria; phylum Pseudomonadota; class Gammaproteobacteria; order Xanthomonadales; family SZUA-36; genus SZUA-36. The sequence goes on along the minus strand of CBDTVF010000012.1, from coordinate 12,393 downwards.
TTCCAACCAGTAATTTATTGCTGTTGGCAATCGCCCGGACATGTAACGCCTTGTGACCTGCGGTGAGCCTGCTATCGTGTCTTTGAAATTGTTCGAGTAAGGCCGCGCCGACATTGCCACAACCGAGCAAAATGACATCCATGTGGCTGGTGTGGCTGAAAAACGCCGTATGACAGGCCCGTAGTGCAGGCTGGGCTGCCTTCATCTGGACCACCACAGCGATAGCACATTCGGTAGAACCCTGGGCAATGACCTCAACATTGACTCCGGCTGCGGATATTGCACTCAGGAAACGTGCTGCCAAACCCCGGTAGTGCTTCATTCCATCACCGACCAGTGTAATAACAGAACGCTTGTCCATCACCGAAATACCACTGATCAAACCATGCAGAATTTCAAAATGAAAGGTCTCGGCCAGTGCCTTGCGTGCCCGTTCCGCCTCAGCGCTGCGTACACACAAGGTAATACTGTATTCCGAGGAAGTCTGCACGATTAGAAGAACTGAAATGGACTGGTTGGCCAGCGACTCCATGACCCGCCTGGCAACACCCACCCGACCACGCATACCACCACCTTGCAGGGTGATAGTGGCCACATCATCCAGGTGTGAAATACCCCGGACCACTGATGGTTTCTCGGTGTTGGCATGAATCAGAGTGCCTGCCTTGTCGGGGTAATAGGTATTCTTGATCTCGCAGGGAATGCCGGCGCTCATCAAAGGTGTCAATGCCTTGGCGCTGATAACCTTGGCACCAAAGAACGATAGTTCCATGGCTTCTTCATAACTGACTTCGTCGAGGCATTTTGCGCTGGCGACGATACGCGGATCAGCGGTGAAAAACCCATCCACGTCTTTCCAGATCTCACAGCTGCGTGTCTGCAGCGCTGCTGCTACGCATGCCGCACAGTAGTCAGAACCGTTACGACCCATCAGTTGTGGTTTGCCCTTGTCATTGCAGCCATAGAATCCCGGCAATACCAGGATGGCATGATCACCATCCATGGCCTGTTGCAACAAAGGTGCTGCCGCTTCGATGTCTACCAGGCTATCCGTGTAACTGTCATTAGCCGGTGGCAGAATATCGGTTTCCGACCAACGGGCCGAGTGGCCCTGCGCATTCAACAAATCACACATCAGGCGACTGGTGAAGCCTTCACCGGTTGAAAGGAGTTCTGCCTGAACTTCGGGCGGGCACTGCTCAAGCAATGCCACACCCGCCAGACGGGTTTCCAGGCGCTTGAGTTGCACCTGTAAAAAATCCGTTGCCAGCGGACAGGTAAAACCTGACGCTTGCATCCTGTTCAGAATTCCCTGCTCTTTTTCGTTGATGCTTTCCAGTACGGCCTTGAAATCACCACCTTCAATGGCCGTTTTTGTTGCCGTTTCCAACAAGTCCGTCACGCCATACATAGCTGACAGTACGACCACAACTTGTTCGTCGCGTGCTGCATTGCTGATGATGTCAGCGGCAGCAATGAAACCTTCTAAATCCGCCAGTGAAGAACCGCCATATTTCTGAACTAACATATATTGTATTCCTGAACGTTAACGTTCGTTTTCAATGTCATAATTTCTATATTTAGTATGATTCCTGGTGCACAGAACGAACCGCCCGACCGGATGGATCATTCAGCTCCTGTAAACTGGCATCCCACAGTATGGCCTCTGGTGTACTGCAGGCCACCGATGGTCCACCGGGTACGCATTCAGCAGCACTGGCAAGCGGGAAATGGTTTTCAAACAGACGCCGGAAGAGGTAAGCCTCTTGGGTGTCGGGTGTATTATATGGAAACCTTTTCGCTGCATGTGTTAACTGCTTTGCACTGACTTGGGTCTTTGCATAATCACGGATACCATCGATCCAGCTATAACCAACACCGTCAGAAAACTGCTCCTTTTGCCGCCAGGCAATTTCTTCCGGCAGCATGTCGCTGAAAGCCTCACGCAGAATCTGTTTTTCCATCTTGCCTTCAGTGATCATTTTGTCTTTAGGGTTCAATGACATTGCAACGTCAAGAAACTCACGATCAAGAAATGGCACACGTGCTTCAACACCCCAGGCCGACATGGCCTTATTGGCACGCAGACAGTCATAACTATGCAGACGGGATAACTTACGAACGGTTTCCTCATGAAAAGATTGCGCATCGGGTGCCTTGTGGAAGTAAAGATAGCCACCAAACACCTCATCGGCACCTTCACCGGACAGCACCATCTTGATACCCATCGCGTGGATCTTGCGTGCCAGCAGATACATCGGCGTGGCCGCACGGATGGTTGTAACGTCGTAGGTTTCAAGGTGTTGGATCACCTCATCAATGGCATCCAGCCCTTCCTGCAAGGTGAATTCAAAACCGTGGTGGATCGTACCAATGTGTGCGGCAGCTTTTTCAGCAGCGGCGAGATCGGGCGAACCTTTCAGGCCCACTGCAAAAGAATGTAAACGTGGCCACCAGGCCGGGCTTTGTTCATTATCCTCTACACGCAATTCGGCGTGCCTTTGAGTGACCGCCGCGATAATGGATGAATCCAAACCACCGGATAACAGAACACCGTAGGGTACGTCTGTCATCAAATGGCTAATGACTGATTTTTCCAGTGCCTCACCTACCGCTTTAACACTTGTTTCAGCATTCTCCACGGCAGAATAATCCTGCCACGGACGTTGATAGTAAGGTTTTGGCTGCTCGTCACCACTCAGCCAGTAGTGACCGGGTGGGAACTCCATCACAACATTGCACACATCCATCAGGGCTTTCATCTCTGAGGCTACATATAACTGATGCTCATCATCAAAGCCGTAATACAAGGGAATAATGCCGATTGGATCACGTGCAATCAGGTAGCGACCGGCTGATTCGTCATAGAGTACAAAAGCAAACATACCGTGTAGGTCGTTTAAAAATTCACAGCCCTTTTGCAGGTAAAGCGGCAGGATGACCTCACAGTCAGACTCGGTCTTGAACCCGTAAGGCTGTTTCAATGACTCGCGTAGCGAACGGTGGTTATAAATCTCACCATTAACAGCCAGTGATTGCTTGCCATCCGGTGAAAGCAGTGGCTGTGCGCCGGTGTTTACATCGACGATGGCCAGACGCTCATGCGCCAGCACCGCACCTTCGCAGGTGTGTATTCCGCTCCAGTCCGGTCCGCGGTGACGCATCAGACGGGACTGCCGCAATGCAAGCTGACGCAAGGCCTGCAAGTCCCCATTGATATCAAGTACAGCAAAAATAGAACACATAAAAACCCCTGGAGTCATTAATCCAATTCAAGCACTCAATGATACTTTCAGTAGCCAACGCATGGAACCCCAAAAAGTGTACAAAAAGCAGATACTTCGACCTGAACGCAAATCCTTGCCAAAACCATGCCTGAAAGAGCGAAAAGAGCTATGCTAAGAGTGTATGAAAAAAATTTTCAAATGGCTCTTGGCACTACTGGCAATACTGGTTGTTTCCCTTGTTGTCCTTGTTAACAATCCTGGCTGGGTCAAGGGACCGGTTGAACGGCATTTGAGCGACATTGCCGGATACCCCATCAGTCTTGAAGGTGATCTGGATCTGGACCTGGGCCGACAAACCGAAATAACTGCAAAAAACATCCATGTATCCGGTCCGGACTGGGCCACTCATCGCAATTTGCTCGCAATTAGTCGCCTGAGACTGTCCCTTGACACTGGCTCGCTTTTTAAAGACGTCATCGTCCTGGAATCCATTGAGGTAGACAACTTACAGCTCAACCTGGAAACCAATGCCGAAGGAAAAGGCAACTGGCTAAGTGCAAATACGGCTTCAACACCTGATGAAGATGCGGATGAGGGTGACGATAAAAATAGAACCATTGTTATTTTCAGAAATATTGAAGTCAGTGACAGCACTTTGAGTTTCCAGAATGGAAAAACAGGGGTTGAAAACGAGCTTAATATTGATTCTCTCAGCCATCATCAGCAAGCAGATGGAATGATGCAAACCACGCTGAATGGAGATCTCAATAAAAGGCCGGTGGAATACACAGGCAAGGTTGGCCCCTATGAGAATCTGTTGAACGGCAAAGATATCAGCTACGACGCTTCTGGTCATTTTGGCGAACTGAGGATTAGCACTAACGGTCATATCGATGATTTGCTGGAGCCCAGACGTCCAAGGTTCAATCTCGATTTGCAGGGCCCTAATATTGATGAAATAACGGCCATGCTGGGCATCGATGATCTTGGTACCGGCGGGTTTTCTCTGCGCGCCGAGGGTGCTGAGGTATCTGATCTGTATGAAGCCAGCATCACCGGAAGCGTGGGTGATATCTCGTTGAATGCATCAGCACAGGTTTCTGATCTTTCAGAACTGGACAGTCTTGACCTGAAACTGGCGGCCAACGGCCCCAGCCTTGGATCGTTTACACGCGTATTTGGTATTGAAAACTGGCCGGATAAACCATTCAGTATAAAAGGTGATATTGACAGGGTTGGCGGCACTTTGAACATTGCAGGCCTGACTCTGAATATCGGTGGCACAGAATTGATTCTGGATGCTCTACTGACTGATTTTCCCAACCTGGAAGCGAGCCGTATCAAACTTTCAGTAGAGGGGGATGATATTGCACAGTTTCGTGAGTTAGCGGGACTCCCTGGCGTCGCCACCGGACCGTTTAGTATAAATGGCAAGCTGGATGTATCAGTAGAGTCGGTGGAACTGGTGCAGGTCGAAGTAGTAACTTCCCTTGGCCAGGCGACCTTCTCAGGTGTTTTAGGCCCGGCACCAGACTATATTGGCAGCAAACTCCAACTCCATATGAATGGTCATAATGCACATTCGCTGATGTCAGTGTTTGGTATAGACGCCCTGCCAGAACAGGCATTCAACGTGAACACGCGTTTTGAGTTGATGGAAAATGGGGTACAAGTCGAACGAAGTGTACTGGTAACAATAGATGATGACAGGCTGGAACTGGGTGGGTTTATCACTTTTGAACCCGGCGTTGAAGGTTCTGAGTTTGAGATAAAGGTCAGCGGAAATAATCTCGCCGAGATGCTTCAACACATTGTGGATACCAGTGACATACCCCGGCGACCATACGACCTGAGTGGTCGTTTAAAAGTGATGGAAAACAGTCTGGGCCTGGAGAATGTTAAGTTTGATTTAGATGGTATCAGGCTGGGTGCAACGGGTTCGGTAAGTCTCGTTGATCAACTCGTTGGCAGCGGCCTGGATTTTCAAATTAGCGGCGAAGATTTTTCCACTTTAGGTGGTCTTGAAGTAATGGGTGACTCACTGGATATGTTTGCACCGGGTCAGCCATACCGGGCAGCGGGTCGCTTCATGGTTGAAACCAATGGCTGGAAGCTCAGTGATATCGAGGGGCAACTGGGAAAAACGAATTTTAATCTCGACGGCCTGATCAGCAAACAAGACGGACTGACCGGATCCAATGTTAGTTTTTCAGTCAAGGGTCCAGGATTAAATCAGCTTCTTGTCGATCAGGGTGAGTCATCGCTCCACACCCAGAACTTTGAGTCCAGCGGTCAGGTTATGTTGTCAGAGGATCGGCTAAGTATTCAAAAGCTCGACATTGAGACCGACAAATCCAACGCAGAGATCGTGCTTGATTTTGGCTGGCCGATTAGCAGTAGCATGGATGTTGATTTCAATTTAAAGCTGCGGGGCAGTGACATACGTCAACTGCTTCCGGGTACAGGCTCCTTCAAACCGAGCCAGGCGGAATTCAAACTAGACGCCATCGGGGAAAAACGGGGCAAGATGTTTTCACTAGAGCGTTTTACAGCCGATATCGGGAATCTGCAAATTATTACGATTGGTGAGATCGACGAAGACGCGGATGGTGAAATAATAGATATCTCCTTCAGTGTTGCATCAAGGGATATTTCCAAACTGGGGAAAATAGATGATAAATCCCTGCCTGCTTTGTCACTGGATGTAAAAGCGGATTTTACCGGCAATGCCCAAAACTTTGTTTTTCAAAACATCGATGCCTCGCTGGGAGAAAGCCGTCTGGAGGGCTTGTTGGATGTGTCACTAAAAGGCTCAAAACCAGACATCAGGCTGACTGCAAAGTCGAGTTTCATTGACCTTCGACCCTTTATTGATCCCATCAATTCGAAAGATCCTGACACTGCTGATGAGGACGTTGATTCTGCAAAGCGGGAGCGTCTGATTCCCGCAACACCGCTACCACTTGATGCTTTGGCTGCAGTTGATGTTTTGCTCAGGCTGGATATTGCCGAGGTGAAATACTGGAAAGACAGCATTAGAAACCTTGTTCTTGAATCCAAGATCAAAGCAGGCCACCTCGATGTACCGGAATTTTCTTTTAAGGCACCTAATGGCACACTCAAAACTTCCTTTTCTATTCAGCCAACGGGCGCTGACCAGGCCGATGTGAAAGTCAATTTGAATGCCGAGCAGCTCGTACTCAACATTAGTGGCCAACCAAAAGAAACTCTTCATCTTGTGCCCCCATTTAACCTGGATTTCAAGGTCGCAGGAAAGGGTAGTAACCTGCAGGAAGTGGCCGGCTCAGCCAATGGGGCTTTTTACATGGAAAGCAGTGGTGGAACCCTGGCAGGTGTCAACCTGAGCATACTGGACACATTTATTCTGGATGAGATATTCAGCCTGGTCATGCCAAAGTCTTCCCAAAGTGACAACCTGACACTCAAATGCGCAGCCACCATATTGAACATAGAGGACGGGGTCATCAAAACCAGTCCCGGGCTGGCTTTTACAACTGATCAAATCGCCATTATCGCCAAGGGTTCGTTAGATTTGAAAACGGAAAAGATGCGTTTCAATTTCAACGCCACCCCAACAAATGCGCTGAAAATCAGTGCCAGTGAACTTTTCAATCCATACATCCTGGTCGGCGGCACACTGAGCAAGCCGGAAGTAGGGATAGATCCCGGAAAGGTTATACTTCACGGTGGCGCAGCAATAGGTACGGCTGGTATTTCAGTACTGGCCAAGGGTTTGCTTGACCGGGTCGGCAATGCGGTTCCCTTGTGCGAAGAAATGCAAAAAACGGTGAGACAGGGAACAATACAGACCAAAGACAAAAAGTCTAAACCTGTTAAACGCTGACAGGTCAGCGTATCCAGGTCGTGACGCGGTTCTGATGATCCGGGTTCAATTTGAATGAGCTTTGATCAGGCAATCCATAAATAGCTTAACAGCACGCGATGGTTTGGGTGCTCGTCGGGTGATTGCAAGAAATTCGCAACGGTATTGGAAAGTATCGGTGCCTATATTACGGATAAGCCCTTGCTCAACGAAGGGCTTGGCGTAGTGATCTGGCAGATAGCCGATGTAACACCCGGACAGCAACAGGTGAACAATCGCCTCCTGGTCGTAGACGGTTACATCCCGCTTCATGCCCAGCTTGCGTCCTATTTCCATATTGGGGGAGTGATATCCCAGTCCTGCGTATTTGCTGGCCAGGATATCTTCTTTTCTGATCCTCTCATCCGCAAGCCCAAAAAGGGCGTGACCGTGGCCACAATACAGATACATTTGTTCCTTGAATAGCGGAACATATTCGAGGCTGGACGATGTCCGGTGTGCCGGTATCAGACCCAATTGGAAACGCCCCTCCATGACCCCGCGTTCAATTTCATTGAGAGGTTTCACATGCACTTCCATGCTCATCTCTGGCGCAAGGTCATCAAATAGCCGGAAGGCGTTGCCGATATGCGCCTCGGGATTTGAGGCAATCTTATCGAACAGGGCGAGACTGATATGACCGGTCATCTTATGATGCAAATCGCCAACCTCTGCCCGGAATTCATCCAGGGAACCCAGTAAACGCAGGGTGGCCTGGTAAATATGTTCACCTTCCTCGGTCAGGGCAAAGCCTCCGCGACCGCGGCGACAAAGCGTAACACCCAGACGAATCTCCAGATCCTTTATATGTGTGGAAATGGTGGAGCGACCGATATTGAGTTCCAGTTCTGCTGCAGAGAAACCGCCAGCCTCGGCAATGACCCGAAAAACCCGCAAACGACGAATTTCGATGTCACTCAATTGGCCCGGAACCATTTTTGAGGTCAAATTTTGTTTCAACATATTCCTTTATTATGTTTGAGAGAACGCAATCTAAAGATTGATAGAGTAGAATTTACAAAACATTGTAAGGTTTGTAAAGTTCGCCGGACATTACGATTAACTACAAGCGGGAGCTCTATCGTGACTGACACCGACAAGTTGGCTGGATTAACCCAATCCCAATTGGATGCCCACTGGATGCCTTTTTCTGGTAACCGCGACTTTAAGAAAGAGCCCCGGGTCATGGTGTCCGCGAAGGGTAACTATTTCACCAGCGCCGATGGCCGGAAAATATTTGACGGACTCAGTGGTCTTTGGACATGCGGTGCCGGTCACGGACGCCCGGAAATTACAGAGGCGGTTAGCCAGCAGATTAATCAGTTAGATTTCTGTCCCGGTTTCCAATTTGGTCATGCCAGGTCATTTGAATTGGCCGAACGCATTACACAGTTTATGCCCAAGGGTCTCAACCGGGTGTTTTTCACTAATTCCGGTTCTGAATCTGTGGATACCTCTCTGAAAATCGCCCGTGCTTATTGGCATAAGAAAGGCATGCAGAGCAAGACCAAGTTGATTGGCCGCATTAAAGGTTATCACGGCGTTAACTTCGGTGGGATCAGTGTTGGAGGAATTGTAGGCAACCGTGCCTTGTTCGGGGAAGCAATTGCAGCCGATCACTTACCACACACCCTCTTGCCGGAAAATAAATTTGTGAAGGGTATGCCGAGCAAAGGTGCTGAAAAGGCCGATGATTTGCTTGAGTTGATCTCATTACATGATGCCTCAACTATTGCCGCAGTCATCGTCGAGCCTTTGGCTGGCTCAGCCGGTGTACTTCCGCCGCCGAAAGGTTACCTGCAAAGATTGCGGGATATCTGTGACCAGCACAACATCCTGCTGATTTTCGATGAGGTTATTACCGCATTTGGCCGCATGGGTTCACGAACTGGTTCTGAGGAATTCGGTGTGACACCCGATATCATCAATACCGCCAAACAACTTACCAACGGTACGGTGCCCATGGGGGCTGTGATATGTAAACAGGAAATTTACGATACATTCATGGAAAACGGTGGCCCCGAGTACGCAATTGAGCTGCCCCATGGTTACACCTACTCGGCACATCCGGTCGCCTGTGCCGCCGGCCTGGCCGCATTAGATATCCTGGAAAAGGATGGTTTGATAGAGCGTGTGAGAACGATGGCTCCTATATTTGAAACATCGTTACATGCACTTAAAGGTACGCAGCATATTTCTGATATTCGCAATTACGGGTTGGCCGGGGGACTCACCATTGAGCACGCCCCTGGTGAACCGATGTTACGCCCTTACCTTATTGCCATGAGTATGTGGAAGAAAGGTTTTTACATACGTTACGGTGGTGACACCATCCAGTTGGGTTTGCCATTTACAGTCGAACATGACGAAATTGATACATTGATGAGCGCATTGGGTGAAACCATTAGCGAACTAAATTAGGAAGGTACTATTTTATGAATACTATTGGTCACTTGATCAACGGCAAAATACACACTGATGCGACGCGTACTCAGGATGTATTTAACCCATCCACTGGCAAGGTTGAAAAGCAGGTCGCGCTGGCATCCAAGGCCACTGTTGAAGATGCAATTGCCGCTGCGCAGAAAGCTTATCCGACCTGGCGTGATACACCGCCTGCCAAACGCGCTCGTGTAATGTTTCGTTTTAAAGAGCTTTTGGAGCAAAATGCAGAAAAGATCTGCAGGCTGATCGGTGAGGAACACGGAAAGATAATTCATGATGCAATGGGTGAGTTGCAGCGTGGTATTGAGCATGTCGAGTACGCCTGCTACGCCCCTGAACTACTGAAGGGAGAACACAGTAAAAATGTGGGTCCGGCGATTGATTCGTGGAGCGAATTCCAGCCTCTGGGCGTGGTTGCAGGCATCACGCCATTTAATTTTCCCGCCATGGTGCCGCTGTGGATGTACCCGATGGCAATCGTATGTGGCAATACGTTTGTTCTGAAACCTTCCGAGCGTGACCCGTCCTCTACCTTGTTCATTGCTGAGTTGCTGCAAGCGGCTGGTCTACCTGCCGGTGTATTGAATGTGGTCAACGGGGATAAGGAAGCGGTAGATACGCTGTTACTTGATAAGCGGGTGATGGCGGTTAGTTTTGTTGGTTCCACACCAATCGCTGAGTATATCTACAGCACGTCCAGCGCCAACGGTAAGCGTTGCCAGGCGCTTGGTGGTGCCAAGAACCACGCGATCATCATGCCGGATGCGGATATGGATAACGCTGTGGCAGCGCTGACCGGGGCTGCTTTTGGATCCTCAGGTGAGCGCTGTATGGCCTTGTCGGTTGCAGTATGTGTGGGAGACGAGGCAGCCGACACCCTGGTTTCCGGGATGTCAAAAGCCATGGAGACTCTAAAGGTCGGTACCTATAGTGATGCAACCAATGACTTTGGCCCGGTGATTACGGCGCAACATATGGAAAAGGTAGTTGGATATATCGATGGCGCGGAAGAGCAAGGTGCTTTGGTCGTTGTTGATGGTCGAAATCCCAAGGTAAGCGGTTATGAAAACGGTTTCTTTGTCGGCGGCACCCTGATCGATCAGGTGAAACCGGGTATGACCTGTTACGAACATGAGATTTTCGGCCCGGTGTTATTGGTGGTTCGTGCTGAGAGCATGATCGAGGCCATGCAGATGATCAATGATCACGAATATGGTAATGGTACCTGCATCTTTACCCGCGACGGTGAAGCGGCCCGTTATTTCGCAGATAATATTCTCGTGGGAATGGTCGGCATCAACGTACCGTTACCGGTACCGGTCTCCTACCATTCATTCGGTGGCTGGAAGCGCTCATTATTCGGTGACCTGGCTGCCTATGGTCCAGATGCAGTGCGCTTTTATACCAAGCGCAAAACCATCACTCAACGCTGGCCCTCTGCCGGTGTACGTGAAGGGGCGCAATTCTCGTTTCCCAGTCACTAATTACCTTATGATCGTTCTATTCAGAAAGTCTCCATACGAATGCTACCGGAGAATCAATTTCGCAGGCTTTCGGATTGGTCCTCTACCCGGGGTGGTGGCGCGCTGTTAATAACCAGGCTAATTCCGCTGATTGCTTTCAACTTGCTCAATTATGCCGCTGCACTGACCCAAATCTCCTGGTGAACTTTCATCTGGGCGACCGGTTTGGGGATACTTCCGTTAATTTGACTTTAACCGCCAATTTCACCCTTCAGGGGCAGGGGCAGTGATAGTTACGTAGTGCATGTTACCGGATTCATCTTCGACCTCAACGACCATGATCTTTCCAGTCAGGGCCGGGTCGTCATTTTTTGCCTGGATGCTACCGTCTTCATTTTGCCAAATTTCAACGCCTTTTTGAGGTGACGGAATTGCGGTAAAACGTCGGGGTTCAGTGCTGGTTTGTGGTTTTGTAGCCACTGTTTCCTGGCTCGCCGAATCATTACTACTGCTTTGTGCGGCTTTCGCAGAGTAGCCTGCCAATCCAGCTTGCCTGCTTGCACTCTGCAAAGCGTTAACCCGGTTTGTCAGGTGGCCAATCTGAAGTGAATTTAATCGATTCAATTCAGCGGTTTCGTCATGTGAAGCCTGAATGGCAGCGAGCAGTTTATTTTGCGCTTCAAGCGCACCGGAAAGCCGGTCAGAATCATTCTGGGCTTTTCGGCCTTGTATGATCATTATCCCGCTGAGTACAAAAGCGGCAATTGCGAGAGCAAAAGCCCCTTTCGTGATCCACGAAAGGGGCAATGATTCAAGATTTTCAGCCGTGGCCATTATTCAGGCTAAGGCAAAATTCGCTGGCATGCATTTGCATTACTCGACTGGCGCCAACAACGGAAGTATCCGACAATATTCGCTTCATTTGCATTCGAGATCGTAGCGAATATCGTGCTTCCCTCACCACCAACCTTGCCTAATGTGGGGTGGTCAATACCGCAGAACGAAGCGGACAAAGAGTCCCCAAATCCAATACTGATAGAGTCCGGGCTTACATAACGGTGATTGCTGACCATGTCTGCAGAAGCGTCTCCTACAAATTCGTTTCCCGTGCAGTCGACGGGATGTATGAGACTGATATCCCAAAAGTCTCGTGACTGCATATCTGTCACCCGAAGGCTAATGGTGTCTGGTGTTAATGATTCCAATACCCACCGATCTCCCGTGTAATGGGTCAGCGGGCCGCTACCAAAGATGGCCTTGGTGATAGCAGGTGCGCTGAATGTACCGTCAGACCCCGCTGGGCCTTGTGGTCCGGTTGAACCCGTTGAGCCCTGTGGTCCGGTTGAACCCGTTGAGCCCTGTGGTCCGGCTGAGC
>CBDTVF010000011.1:0-21047 GCA_965363775.1 uncultured Gammaproteobacteria bacterium | reverse complement strand
CAGCGGTGACATGGTTACAGGAAAATGGTGTGCGTTTTACACCCGGCGGTATCCGTAAGGGGGCCTCCGGTTTTGACATCTGCTTCATCCATCCGAAAGCCAGTGAAGCATCACCCATTGGCGGGGAGGGTGTGTTGATCGAATTGGTGCAGGCACCACCCGAAGTAATAGAAGCCTTTTCACGCCTGAGTTGAGACGTCGCTGATCAGATGAGGGTGGGTTTACTATACCGGTCGCGACATGGCCCTTGCTCACCAGGGTATGGGGATCACCGAAGCGGATTGGACACGTTTCATCGAGATCGTGACAAGTGTTGCCGGTGAGCTTGGTGTAGGCCCAACTGAAGGTGGCGAAGTCATGGAGTTCTTAAACAGCCTCAAGGCCGATATCGTCACAGCCTAACGGTGACCCGAAGTAACCAGGGCCTATTCGTGCGTTGGTTGTTTCTGTGTTGATGAAGGGCGGGAGTTCTCCCAAACGGAAAACTCCTGCCGCGTTGGACTTCGCTGAGTTTACTGCAGTAAGTGAATATTTTTTTCAGCCGAAATCTTTCGAAGTTGTTCCGGCCAGACCGTCACACTCACTTCACCGATGTGCGCCTTCTTCAGCAACAGCATGTAAACACGTGACTGCCCGATGCCACCACCGATACTCAACGGAATTTCGTCGTTCAGAATCGCCTGGTGATAAGGTTGGTCAAGCAGATCCAACTGATTACTTATCTCAAGTTGCTTACGTAGCGTGTCCTTGGTCACCCTGACACCCATGGATGTCAGTTCATGACGTCGTTGGGTAACCGGGTTCCAGACCAGGATGTCACCGTTCAGACCATGCATGGGCCGACCGTCTTTTGACAATGTTTCTGTCATCCAGTCGTCGTAATCAGCGGCACGCATCTCGTGCGGGTAACCATCGGCCAACGGCCAGCCAATGCCATAAATAAAACAGGCTGGATATTCCTGGATCAGTTTGGTTTCGCGTTGCTTGCGGGGCAGTTCCGGATACATTTCCAGTATTTCTTCAGCATGTATGAAAGTCAGTTCTTCTGGCAGGCTGGGATACCTGGGATCGATGAGTTGCGGGAACATTTCCTGGGCGAATAATTCCGCACCCTTGATGACTTTCCAGATGCTCCTGACGGTGTCCGTCAGGTAATTAAGGTTGCGCTGGTCGTCGGAGATGGCTTTTTCCCAGTCCCATTGGTCGACATAAGCACTGTGATCATGGTCGAGGAAGTAGTCCTTGCGAACCGCTCTCATATCAGTATTGATACCTTCACCAATCTCGCAGCCGAATGCCTTTAACGCCATCCGTTTCCACTTGGTCGCTGCCTGTACAACCTGTGCATCGATGCGTTTCTCCAGACCCAGTCCGCATGGGAACTCGACCGGGGTACGTGAACCGTCACGATCCAGCATATCGTTGACACCGCTGTTGCGGTCCACGATAAGCGGTACCTGAACCATGGTCAGACCCAGTTCTTTGGCAAGGTTGTCCTCGATGTATTGCTTCACACCATAGAGAGCCTTCATGGTTTCCATGGGGGTTAACAACGAATCATAATTTTGCGGCAGAGCAGCTGCGACTTCTTCGTAGGTTCCAATACCGGGACCGGCGAGGTCAGCTTGTTTATCTAGCATGGAATGTACTCCTGTTGTTGGTTCTGTGGAACTTTCGTGAACTGTCAATCAGAAAGAATCAGTATGCCAGTACTTATCAAAAGAGAAATTGATAAAGGTCATTAATCTCTGTTTTTTATGGTGTTCTGTCAGTGTTTTCTAATCTGAAATAGCAAGTAAAGCTCAGTAATTTTGCTGTTTCTTGAATACATGTTTCAGCCGTTGAATAAAAACATTGGCATTGAGCCGGAAAGTGTGAAGAATTGAGGGCTGCCGAGGATATTTGGTTTCATTCGACCGGGAAGACCGCCTATGAGATTTGTTGAAAGGTTGAAAGAATTTGGCCCTGGTGCATTGGTTGCGGCGGCCTTTATCGGGCCGGGTACCGTCACTACCGCGACACTTGCAGGCGCGAACTATGGTTATGCGCTGCTGTGGGCGCTGGTCTTTGCAACACTTGCTACTATTATATTGCAGGAAATGGCTGCACGCTTTGGCACCATTACCCAGATGGGTCTGGGTCAGGCTCTGAGGCAAAGACTCGCGACATCCATATGGCGTTGGCCAATGTTCGCTCTGATCATGGTAGCCCTCTATCTCGGCAACGCCGCTTACCAGGCAGGCAACCTGTCAGGTGCTGCGCTGGGTATCGAAGCGGTTATTGGAACAGGGGAGCACACATTTCGCCTGGCGGTTCTTTTTATAGCGGGCATTGCCGGATATATTTTGTGGCGTGGAAGCTATAAACAAATTGAAAAAGTTCTCATCGCTTTAGTTCTTTTTATGGGCCTTGCCTTTATTGCGACCTTTATTGTTGTTCAGCCCAACTTGACGGAAATGACCCGTGGGCTTTTTGTTCCGAGTATTCCGGATGGCAGTCTGTTAACGGTTGTCGCTCTTATTGGAACAACGGTGGTGCCGTATAACCTGTTTCTTCATGCTTCAGCGGCAAAATCCAAATGGGTGGGAAAGGAAGATCTGCCAGCCGCGCGCACGGATACCATCGTGGCCATTGGTCTGGGTGGTTTGATTACTGTTTTTATCGTTTCTACTGCTGCCGCGAGTATGTTCGCGCGGGGTTTGAGTGTCTCCAACGCGGGCGATATGGCCTTACAGTTTGAGCCTCTTTTTGGTTCGTTTTCGCGCTATCTGATGGGTCTTGGTTTCTTTGCGGCAGGTCTCAGCAGCTCCATTACAGCTCCCCTGGCTACCGCTTATGCCATATCGGAAATAACAGGTCTTGAAGGTGGCGTGACGGACCCTAAGTTTCGTGCCATCGGTATCAGTGTTCTGATATTCGGGATGATCGTGGCGATGACCGGCATCAAGCCCATCACCATCATCCTCGGTGCACAGTTTGCCAATGGATTATTGTTACCCATCATTGCCGCGTTTCTGCTTTTTGCCATGAACCAAAAGGCCATCCTCGGTGAGTATGCCAATGGTTGGAAGGCAAATCTCGCAGGTGCAACAGTGCTTGTCGTTACGCTGGGTCTGGGTCTTCGCATGGTCGCCAGGTCGCTGGGTCTGCTTTAGTCACAGTGTAGTGTCAACCCTATAACGTACTCGCTGATCCTACGTTATAGGGTTGACACTACACTATCACCAAGGTAAATATTATGTGGGAAATATGGGTTGATCGTGGTGGAACCTTTACCGATATTGTTGCGAAACAACCGGACGGCCGTTTAGTCAGTCATAAATTGCTTTCTGAAAACCCCGAACGATATAAAGACGCTGCTGTTCAGGGTATACGGGATGTACTTGGGTTGAAGCCGGAAGCAGCCATAGCTCCCAATACCATTAAGCACGTCAAGATGGGTACGACAGTGGCAACCAATGCACTGTTGGAACGCAAAGGTGATCGAACCCTGTTCGTAACCACAAATGGTTTCGCCGATGCACTCCGTATTGGCTATCAAAACCGCCCACGCCTCTTTGATCGCGAAATCGTGTTGCCGGAATTATTATATGAAAAAGTCATAGAAGTTGATGAGCGTGTCAGTGCCAGTGGTGAAATTCTCATTCCTCTGAACAAAGAGAAGCTCATGCGTGAGCTCCAAGCGGTATACGACACCGGTATCAGGGCAGTGGCCATTGCCTTTGTCCACGGCTATCGATTCAATGAACACGAGCTAATGGCCGGTAGTATTTGCAGGCAAATCGGTTTTACCCAGATCTCACTCAGTCACAAAGTCAGCCCTTTGATCAAGCTGGTCTCACGGGGTGATACAACCGTGGTTGATGCCTATTTGTCACCCATTCTGCGACGCTATGTACAACAGGTAGCAGATGAGTTGGGGATTGAAGACGGTGTAAAAAATGCGCAATCCCCGCAGTTGATGTTCATGCAATCGAACGGTGGTCTGACCGACGCGCGTCTTTTCCAGGGAAAGGATGCGATATTTTCAGGGCCCGCCGGTGGCGTTGTGGGCATGACCCGCACGGCGGCGATGAGTGGTTTTCACAAGCTGATCGGCTTCGACATGGGCGGCACATCTACCGATGTCACCCATTACGATGGAGAGTACGAGCGCAGCTTTGAAACCGTGGTGGCCGGTGTGCGTATGCGTGCACCGATGATGAATATTCACACGGTTGCGGCCGGTGGTGGTTCCGTTCTCCAATTTGACGGTTCCCGCTTTCGGGTAGGTCCGGAATCCGCCGGGGCAAATCCCGGGCCGGCCTGTTACCGCCGCGGTGGCCCTTTGGCCGTCACCGATTGCAATGTCATGCTGGGGAAAATACAGCCGGGCTATTTCCCTGCTATTTTCGGTGCGGATGCCAATCAACCACTGGATCGTGAAGTGGTTCAGCAAAAGTTTTCCGGAATGGCAGAGCAGGTCTCCGCATCACAGGGCTGGAAAGTTGCCGCCGAAGATGTCGCAGAAGGTTTTTTGCGTATCGCCGTGGAAAACATGGCGAATGCGATCAAGAAAATTTCCGTCCAGCGTGGTTATGATGTTACTGAATACACCCTCAATTGCTTTGGCGGCGCAGGTGGACAACATGCCTGCCTGGTCGCTGATACGCTGGGTATGGAGCGTATCTTCCTGCATCCGTTTTCCGGTGTTCTTTCCGCTTATGGAATGGGTCTTGCCGAGGTCCGCGCGTTACGCGAAATCCAGTTGGGATTCAGGTTTAACCCGGAAAATGTCGAGAACAAACTGGCTGAGTACTGTCATCCACTGGTTGAAGACACCCGTAAGGAAGTAGAAATACAAGGCGTATCGGGTGAGTTCATTTCCATTGTTACAAAAGTTCATGTGCGTTATGAAGGTACCGATACCAGTTTGCTGATTGATGCGGGATCTGCCTTCCGGATGCTTAAGGATTTTGAGAAAGCACATCGTCAACGTTTTGGTTTTGTCTCTGAAGAACATGCCATTGTCATAGAGGCTGCCTCGGTTGAGGCCATTGGTGTAACTGAATCAGTGGTCGATCCTGAGATGGAAGCGCCAGTGGAGCAAACCCAAGCTGCCCCACGGTGCACGGTACACATGTACAGCGCGGGAAAATGGCACGAAACACCGCTCTATCAACGTGATGATCTGCACATCGGTCAAAACGTCGATGGACCAGCCATGATCATTGAGCCCACCGGCACCATTGTTCTCGAGCCAGGTTGGCGTGGCGCACTTAATAAACGCGGTCACCTTGTCCTGGATCGATACATCGCGCGTGAAACTACTGAGGCCATCGGTACCCATGCCGACCCGGTCATGCTCGAGGTTTTCAACAACCTGTTTATGTCAATTGCCGAGCAGATGGGGGCCACCCTGTGTAACACAGCCTATTCTGTCAATATCAAGGAGAGACTGGATTTCTCCTGTGCAATATTTGATGCAAAGGGTGATCTTGTGGCCAATGCACCCCATGTGCCGGTACATCTCGGTTCAATGGGAGAGTCCGTCAAAAGTATCATCAATGCCAATCAGGGTACGATCAAACGCGGAAATGTTTACGCCCTGAACGACCCGTACAACGGCGGTACCCATCTACCGGATGTGACTTTGATTACACCGGTGTTTGATGAAAATTCCGAAAAGATCCTGTTTTTCGCAGGCTCCCGTGGTCACCATGCAGATATCGGTGGCAGAACACCTGGTTCATCTCCTCCGGACAGTACATGTATAGAGGACGAAGGTGTGCTGATCGATAATTTTCTGCTGGTGGAAAACGGCTTTTTCAGGGAAAAGCAAGTGCGGGAATTGCTCGCTTCGGGTAAATATCCGTGCCGCAATGTCAATCAGAACCTGGCTGACCTGTCAGCACAGATAGCGGCCAATAAAACCGGCGTGGTCGAACTGCAAAAAATGGTCGCCCACTACGGTTTTGAAGTCGTTAGAGCCTACATGAAACATGTGCAGGACAATGCTGAAGAATCCGTCCGGCGTGTCATCGACGTACTGAAGGATTCCGAATTCCAATACGCTTTCGATGACGGTAGTCTTATCAAGGTGAAAATTACCGTTAACAAGAAGGATCGGCAAGCAACAGTAGATTTTACCGGCACCTCGGGACAAAACCCGGCCAACTACAATGCACCCGTGGCTGTTTGCAAGGCCGCGGTACTATACGTGTTTCGAACACTTGTGGATGATGAGATTCCATTGAATGAGGGCTGTCTTAAACCACTCAAGTTGATCCTGCCCGAGCGCTCAATGATCAATCCTGAGTATCCGGCCGCAGTGATCGCCGGCAATACGGAGGTTTCGCAGGGCATTACCAATGCACTCTTTGGTGCCCTGGGTATATTGGCGGCTTCCCAGGGTACGATGAATAACTTTATCTATGGTGATGACAAATATCAGAACTATGAAACCATTTGTGGTGGCACAGGAGCCGGTCCGGACCACCATGGCACCAGCGCGGTTCAGAGTCATATGACTAACACCCGTATGACCGATCCGGAAGTGCTGGAGTTACGTTACCCGGTGCGTATCGAGGAGTTCTCAATTCGCCAGAATTCTGGTGGTTACGGCAAATATCAGGGTGGCAATGGCGTGGTACGGAAAGTCCGCTTCCTTGCCCCCATGACCGTCACTACGCTGTCTTCCCACCGCGTTGTTCCGCCATTCGGGTTGGCAGGTGCTGATCCCGGAGAATGCGGTAAGAATTTCGTTATTCGAGCCAATGGGGAGATATCGAAACTGCACGGCAACGATGAGACCGAGGTTAAACCGGGTGATACTTTTGTCATGGAAACACCTGGCGGTGGCGGCTTCGGTGCTAAATAGGGGTAACGCATTACGCCTTTTATAAAGCGGCACCTATCTGACCCAAGTCAAAATCTACGGGTTTGGATTTCGGTTACAATGAGTTTGATTAATCCAGATATTGCTGGGAAGTCTTTGCGACTGTTTTAGTGGCATCCAAAATCACCTTTTAAGGAGCGTTCTTAGATGAAACAAGCTGTAAGAGTGGCGATCACCGGTGCGGCCGGTCAGATCGGTTATCAAATGTGCTTCAGAATTGCAGCGGGCGACATGCTGGGACCAGACCAGCCTGTTATTCTGCAGTTACTGGAAATTACCCCCGCACTGAGCGCCCTTGAAGGGGTCGTGATGGAACTGAAAGATTCTGCATTCCCGTTGTTGCAGGGTGTTGAATTTACCGATGACGTAAACGTGGCATTCAAAGACACGGACTACGCGTTGCTGGTTGGCGCGCGACCACGTGGTCCAGGTATGGAACGTGGTGACTTGCTAACAGCGAATGGAAAGATATTCGGACCGCAAGGCGCGGCCATGAATGCACACTCCAGTCGTGACATCAAGGTTCTGGTCGTGGGTAACCCCGCCAATACCAATGCCCTGATTGCCAAGGCCAGCGCACCGGATCTGAATCCCCGCAATTTCACCGCCATGACCCGTCTGGATCACAACCGGGCGATGGCACAACTGGCTGAAAAGACCGGAATCCACCACCGCCAGGTCCGCAAAATGCTGATCTGGGGTAATCACTCCGCGACCCAGTACCCGGATATCAGCTTTGCCGAGGCCGATGGTCAAAAAGCGACAGACCTTGTAGCCCAGGATTGGTACCGCGAAGTATTCATTCCCACCGTACAGCAACGTGGTGCGGCCATTATCAAGGCACGTGGAGCTTCCAGTGCCGCGTCCGCCGCATCGTCAGCGATCGATCATATGCGCAGTTGGGCACATGGTACCGCAGACGGTGATTGGGTATCGATGGCTGTACCTTCTGATGGTAGCTATGGCATCAAACCCGGTATCGTTTATTCTTTCCCGTGTGTGTGTCGTGATGGTGATTACCAGATCGTACAGGGTCTGGAAATTGACGAATTCAGCCGTGCCCGTATGGATGCCACAGAAGCTGAATTGCGGGAAGAAAGAACCGCGATTGAAGATTTACTGGTCTGAAGGTCTTTGATTCGATAAGCGGAAATCCGCACTGCACGTTGTTACTTTTGAAAGAAAGCGGCTTTTTAGCCGCTTTCTTTATTTGTCCTTCAGACGTTTGAGTGGCACCAGCAAGTTGGAGGTTTCTAGCGTTTCATAAAGTTGAAAAACTCTTCATTGCTCTTCGTGGCTTTCAACTTATCCAGCATGAATTCGATCGCCTGGACTTCATCCATCGGGTGCAGCAGTTTGCGCAGAATCCAGACTTTTTGCAGCAGGCCCTGGTCAATCATCAGTTCTTCGCGACGGGTGCCGGATTTATTGATATCAATGGCCGGGTAAACACGTTTCTCTGCAATTCTCCGAGCCAGGTGAACTTCCATGTTGCCAGTGCCCTTGAACTCCTCGTAGATGACTTCATCCATCTTGGAGCCAGTGTCTACCAGGGCCGTGGCAATAATGGTCAGGGAGCCACCTTCAGTTACGTTCCTGGCCGCTCCAAAGAACCGTTTCGGTCTTTGCAGTGCATTGGCGTCGACGCCACCGGTCAAAACCTTGCCGGAAGAAGGTGCCACGGTGTTGTAAGCACGGGCAAGGCGGGTAATTGAATCCAGCAAAATAACCACATCGTGCTTATGTTCAACCAGCCTTTTTGCCCTTTCAATCACCATCTCAGCAACCTGCACATGACGTGAGGCGGGTTCGTCAAAGGTACTGGAAACGACCTCTGCATCAACAGAACGCTTCATTTCAGTCACTTCTTCCGGTCGCTCATCGACCAGAAGGATGATCATTTTGCAGTCCCTGTGATTGGCCCGGATGCTGCTGGCGATATTTTGCAGCATGATCGTTTTACCGGCTTTCGGTGGTGATACGACCAATCCTCTCTGACCAAAACCGATCGGTGAGATGAGGTCAATGATGCGGGAAGTTATGTCTTCAGTGCTGCCAGTTCCTCTTTCCAGTCTGGCTTGTCTTGTCGGAAATTCAGCCGTGAGATTTTCAAACAGAATCTTGCTTTTGGCAGCATCCGGTGATTCGTAGTTAATTTCTTCTACTTTCAATAAAGCAAAATACCGTTCACTCTCTTTGGGTGGGCGGATTTTACCCGCCAGCATGTCACCGGTACGCAGGGCGAATCGCCTGATCTGGCTCGGTGAGACATAGATATCGTCAGGACCCGCCAGGTAGGAACAGTCAGCAGATCTCAGGAATCCGAAACCATCCTGCAGAATTTCCAGAACACCTACGCCATAAATGCTTTCGCCATTTTTTGCGTGTGCTTTCAATATGGAGAAAATGATATCCTGCTTACGTGAACGGGCAACGCCGTCAAGCCCCATTTCGTTGGCCAATGCCTGTAGTTCAACAATGGATTTTTGCTTTAGCTCTGATAGATTCATGTTGTGTGCTTTATTGGTGACGGGTGTATACCCTGGGATGAATTAAGTATTTTTGAGTGGATCAATATGATCAGGTTATTGTCAGGATTGTGCGGTTTTCCACATGCTTGAACGCGAATTGTTTTTCACCTGACCCCAGAATCGTGTACTGGTCCTGGAATTAAAGTGAGATCGGTATTCAGACCGGGTGGGAAACCCGCTACAGATGGCGCAAAATTATCATGTTCGCTGTTCCGCGTCCAGCGAATTAGTAAAAAACTGAAAAACCCGGCCATTGTTTACAACGACCGGGTTGTTCGATATCAGATGTTTTCATCCACAAATGAGGTCAACATGCCTTTGGATACGGCACCAACCTTGGTTGCCTGTACCTGGCCATCCTTGAAAATCATCATGGTTGGGATGCCGCGGATGTTGTAATTCATCGGTGTTTGACGATTGGAGTCAATATCCATTTTCACAACGGTCAGTTTCCCCTCGTACTCGTCGGCGAGTTCGTTGATCAACGGTGCAATCATCTTGCACGGTCCACACCACTCAGCCCAATAGTCGATCAGGACAGGGCCATCTGCATTCAGAACTTTCTGTTCAAAGTCACTATCGGTGACGTGAATAATCTTTTCGCTCAATGTCTTTCTCCAATGATTTGCGTTATATCCGGACTGGTTTAAGGATGTCAGCGCGGTTAATATGCCATATTCGGATTGCTGCTAACTGAACGCTCGATAAATAGGGCGGGGCAGAAACCGGAATCAAGGGCTATCAATATAATTACCTGAGTGACAATTTCAAGGTGATTGTGCTGAATTTCAAGTCCATCTGCAAAAAATAAATGAACCCGCCGGGAAATATGATCCGAATATGAGCGAAAATAAAATATCCAATCCGCTAACCGATGTATCGTTTTCAAGTCTTGACTTGCATCCGAAAATTCTGAGTGGTCTTGAGCGTGCAGAATTTGTGCACTGCACACCTATCCAGTCCATGACCCTCCCGCCAGCGCTAGAGGGGGATGATGTCGCCGGCCAGGCACAAACCGGGACCGGTAAGACAGCGGCATTCCTGCTGGTGATCTTTAATCAGCTATTAAAACAGAAATCTGATCAATTTGGGAATAATCCACGTTCTTTGATTGTAGCACCCACACGTGAACTGGCGATCCAGATTCATCGGGACGCCTTATCATTGGGGGCAGATACCGGGCTCAAGTTTGGCCTGGCCTACGGTGGTGTCGATTATGAAAAACAACGTAAGGCACTGCAAGATGGCGTAGATGTCCTGATTGGTACACCTGGCAGATTGATCGATTATCTGAAGCAGAAAGTCTATAACCTCAAACACACTGAAGTAGTCGTTCTGGATGAAGCCGATCGCATGTTTGACCTGGGATTTATCGATGACATCCGTTTCCTTCTGCGCAGAATGCCGCCACCGGAAAAACGCCAGTCCATGTTGTTCTCAGCGACTTTATCGCACCGGGTAATGGAGTTGGCCTACGAACATATGAATAGTCCGGAGACCTTGAAGGTTGAAGCGGAAAGCGTCACCGCAGATCATGTTGAGCAAAAGGTCTATTACCCCGCCAATGATGAAAAGTTACCATTGCTGATTGGTTTAATGAGGGCTCTTGAAGCCCATCACAGCATGGTGTTCACCAATACGAGGGCAGCCGCGGACCGGGTAGGACGCACATTGAATGCCAACGGGATATCCGCCGCCGTCATTTCCGGGCGGGTCCGCCAGGAGCAAAGGCAAAAGTTGTTAAAGCGTTTCCATGATGGTGATATTCCGGTACTGGTGGCGACCGACGTTGCGGCAAGAGGTTTACATATTCCTGACGTGACCCACGTGTTTAACTTCGATCTACCGCAGGATGCACCCGATTATGTGCATCGGATAGGCCGTACGGCCCGGCTGGGCGCAAAAGGTGATGCCATCAGCTTCGCCTGCGAAGATTATGCTTTTCATTTGCCGGAAATTGAGGAATTTATCGGATATTCAATTGAGACAGCCTCTGCCGGTGCTGAATTATTGGCCGACATCACGATACCACCACCACCCAAACGTACCCAGCAGCACAGGTCTTCGGGCAAACGCGGTGCTCCAGGCCGGCACAATAAAGGCCGTGGCCGCAAACGTTAAAACCTGTTGGGTGATCAGATCGTAGTCGCAGATGATTAAATTCGAACGGGTCAGCAAGCTCTATCCGGGTGGAAGCCGCGCACTGGCTGATGTCAGTTTTACGATTGAGCGTGGCAGCATGGTCTTTCTGACCGGTCACTCCGGTGCCGGGAAAAGCACCCTGTTACGACTGGTCATGATGCTGGAACGGGCAAGTCGTGGGCAGGTGATTGTCAATGATCATAATTTGAGTCAATCCCCTGACAGATTGGCGCCAATCGTACGGCGCAACACGGGTATGATTTTTCAGGACCATAAACTGCTCAAGGACAAGACGGTGGCCGACAATGTGGCGCTGCCGTTGATGATTGCCGGATTAAAGTATTCCGATATACGTAAACGGGTGCGTGGGGCGCTGGACAAGGTTGGTTTGCTGGATAAGGAGAAAGCCTGGCCGTTGACTTTGTCAGGTGGAGAACAGCAACGCGTAGGTATTGCCCGGGCTATCGTATCCATGCCGCCTTTATTGCTGGCTGATGAACCAACTGGCAATCTCGATCCAAACCTGTCGCGTGAGTTGTTTGGTCTGTTTGAGAAAATCTCTGAACAGGGCGCAACCGTTTTGATCGCAAGCCATGACCTTGACCTGATCAGGCGGACAGGTAAAAGGGTGTTGGTACTATCCGCCGGCCGGCTTGCTGACGACATTCCTGCGAGTGACGGGTCGTGAGTTCTAACCAGTGGCTCAGACAATTACGACGTAAAAACCGTGCCTGGGTACGCCGACATAGTTATAGCTTCTTTTCAAGCCTCGGTGTTTTGCTGCAGCACAGGGTCGGTACCCTGATGACCGTTCTGGTCCTTGGAATAGCCATGTTTTTGCCGCTGGGTCTGTATATGACCCTGAATAATCTTGAGGGCATGGATTTGCGGCAGGATGAATGGAGTGCAGTAACGGTCTTTTTTAAATCCGGCACAAGACAGGCGAAAGTAGAATGGTTGGCAGACGAACTGGAGAAAAAATTCGATCCGAAAGTTATAACAATCATCAGTCCGGCTGAGGGAATGGCAGAATTTCGAGAGGCCTCGGGGTTTGGTAAATCACTGGATATGCTGGATGAAAATCCTTTGCCCTGGGTGATGCAGGTGAGTCCACAGCCAGGGCCAACTGAAGAGATCGAAAAGCAGGTCGAAGCGCTGACAGGTTTTCTGCAATCTATCGATAGTGTAGACATTACCCAGTTTGACTATAAGTGGTTACAGAGACTTGGCCGTATGATGGAATTAGGCAAGGCCGCTGTTTCGGCACTTATTCTTCTTTTTGGTCTGGCTGTTGTGGTCGTAGTCGCCAATACCATTCGTCTGGATGTGGCGTCCCATGCCGAGGAAATAGAAATATTGGCCCTGGTCGGTGCCGGCAATGCATTTGTCCGGCAACCATTTCTTTATACCGGTCTATGGTATGGCTTGATGGGTAGTGTGCTCGCATTAGCCCTTTTGAGCCTGACCATGCTCTACCTTGGGCGTCCTCTGGGCTTGCTACTGGAAACCTACGGAACAGCCTTCAACCTGCATGGCCTGGGTGTTTCCGAAATACTGTGGGTGATGCTGGGAGGTGCGTTTCTGGGCTGGTTAGGTGCGGGGATTTCTGTGCAGCGTTACCTTCGGCGACTCAAGGTGGGTGGCCGGCTTGGTCGTCAGTAGCTCATTAATTACCCGGTACCAGGCTGTTTCCAGGGTCTGTGTGCTTTGCATGGAACATTTCCTGCGGTGAGTTGTCTGATCAAGCAGTAATTAATAACGCAGAGCGATCTGGTGTTCACATATCCGAAAGGGTATGCGGGGTATTTGTTTGTTTTGATTTGCAACTTAAATGCTGAAAATCAGAATAAACGATGCTAAACTGGTCCGCTTGCCTATAGGAGGTTTCATGAGCACAATGCTTGTTCCCAGCCATTTAATGGTTCCTGCCGGTACCGGTAGTCTGGATGCTTATATCCAGGAAGTGAATAAAGTTCCGATGCTGACGCTGGAAGAAGAGCAAGATCTGGCGCACCGGTATCTGACAGACGGTGACCTGGATGCAGCACGGCGCCTGGTTCTTGCGCACCTGCGTTTTGTCGTACACGTAGCCAAGGGTTATGGCGGCTACGGTCTGCAATTGGGTGATCTTATCCAGGAAGGCAATATCGGCTTGATGAAAGCCGTGAAGCGGTTTGATCCTGAACGTCAGGTACGCCTGGTATCTTTTGCAGTGCATTGGATACGTGCGGAAATGCATGAGTTTATTCTGCGTAACTGGCGAATCGTTAAAGTCGCCACCACAAAGGCCCAACGCAAGTTGTTTTTCAACCTGCGTAAGTCCAAGAAACGCCTCGGCTGGCTGAATATGAAAGAGGTCAACATCGTGGCAGAAAACCTGGGTGTCAAACCCGAGGTTGTCATGGAGATGGAATCCCGTCTTTCAGGCCAGGATATTGGTTTTGATTTGTCCGCCGGTTCAGACGATGACGACAAGCCCTATGTATCGCCATCAGCTTACCTGGTTAACAAGTCTGAAAGCCCCGAGACCGAACTCGAAGTCTCTGATATGCAGGATCATCAAAACAACCTGTTATACCAGGGTCTGGGTGAGCTGGATGAACGCAGCCAGGATATTATCCGCAGCCGCTGGCTGGGAGATAACAAGGCTACGCTGCAAACACTGGCAGACATTTATGGTGTTTCAGCTGAACGTATCCGTCAGTTGGAAGTTAATGCCATGAACAAGATCAGGGCGAGTTTCAGCGCCTGAATCGAGAGTCATAAATTAGCAGAAAGGCCTCCGAAATGGAGGCCTTTTTTTTGGGGTGGTCAATTTTTGACGCACGAAACCAAACTGACGCGCGTAACTTGTTATGCACAAAACTGAATTGGCGCGTAGGGTGCGTAACTTGTTACCCACGAAACACAGGATAAATTGGTTATGACCCCGTGCGGAACGAGGTACGCACCCTACGATTCTTCCCAGTCTTCCGGTGACGGACAACCGCAGAACAGGTTTCTGTCACCATAAACATTATCAACGCGGTTGACCGCCGGCCAAAATTTGCTCTGCCATTGCTCTGCTGCAGGAAAAGCCGCAGTTTCCCGGCTATAGGGGTGATTCCATTCCCCCACCAGGTCGCGCTGGGTGTGTGGTGCATTGACCAGGGGGTTGTCCTGTTTATCCAGCTTGTCAGTCTGAACCGCCAGAATCTCCTCGTGTATGGCAAGCATGGCATCGCAGAAACGATCGATTTCGTACAGTGATTCACTTTCCGTGGGTTCGATCATCAGTGTGCCCGGAACGGGGAATGACATGGTGGGAGCATGGAAGCCATAGTCGATCAGTCGTTTGGCCACATCCTCTTCGGAAATCCCGCTTGATTGTTTGAATGGCCGCAAATCTATGATGCATTCATGTGCAATACGACCATTTCGCCCGGTGTAAAGAATGGGGAAAGCCACCGCTAACCGGTGCGCGATATAGTTGGCATTGAGTATGGCCACCTGGGTGGCCTTTTTCATGCCATTGCGTCCCATCATTGCGATATAGGCCCAGGTGATGGGTAGTATGCCTGCGCTGCCCCATGGTGCCGCTGCTACGGCGCCATTGTTGGCATGTGATCCTGGCATTTTGACCATTGAATGCCCTGACAGGAAAGGTGCCAGATGTGCACCGGTGCAAATAGGACCGATGCCGGGGCCACCGCCTCCATGCGGGATACAGAAAGTTTTGTGCAGGTTCAGATGAGAAACATCGGCACCAAATTTGCCGGGTGCGGCACATCCGACCAATGCATTCAGATTGGCTCCATCAAGATAAACCTGGCCGCCATATTGGTGAGTGATGTCACATATTTCCGTGATTCGATGTTCAAATACACCATGGGTCGAAGGATAGGTAATCATCAGCGCCGACAGATCCGATGCATGTTTTTCCGCTTTTTCGCGCAGGTCTTCAACATCTACATTGCCGTTATCGTCGCACTTGACGATAACGATCTTCATGCCAGCCATGGCGGCACTGGCCGGGTTGGTGCCATGAGCTGATGAGGGGATCAGGCAAATGTTCCGGTGTGCCTCATTTCTTGATTCATGCCAGGCCTTGATCGCCAGCAAGCCAGCATATTCACCCTGCGAACCGGCATTGGGTTGTAGCGATACCGCGTCATAGCCGGTGCAGGCTATGAGCATTTCCTCAAGTTCCTGGAATAATTGGTGGTAACCTGCGGCCTGATCGGCGGGCACAAATGGGTGCAGATCAGAAAATTGCGGCCAGGTTACGGGCATCATTTCCGTGGTCGAATTCAGCTTCATGGTGCACGAACCGAGGGAAATCATCGCATGGGTCAATGAAAGGTCTTTGTTTTCGAGTCGCTTGATGTAGCGAAGCATTTCGGTTTCCGAGTGATAACGATTGAAAACCGGGTGTTCCAGAAAGCCGCTTTGCCGGCGTAAATTGCGTGGTATCGCTGTGAAATCCTGTCCAAGTGATTGATCCAGGTTTGTGAAATCTACAGACGTGCCGGAATCGGCAAACACATTGAATAATCGAATAATATGCTCACGCGTAGTTTTTTCATTAATGCTGATACTGAGACCGCCATTACCCCTGTAGAGGTTGATGTCGGCATCCTGTGCACGTGCATAGATTGACTCAGCTCGTTCATCCGGCAGGTGAAAGGTGACCGTATCGAACCAGGCCTGGTTGGCAACCTCGTAACCCAGGGGTTTGAGACCGGCCACCAGTAAGCTCGTCAATCTATGAATTCGCCGGGCGATGCGTTTCAGCCCATCCGGACCATGATAGACAGCGTACATGCTGGCCATCACTGCCAATAGAGCCTGGGCTGTACAGATATTACTGGTCGCATTGTCGCGACGTATATGCTGTTCCCGGGTCTGAAGTGCCATCCTCATGGCTGGTTGTTCATGGTGGTCCCTGGAAACGCCGATGATACGACCGGGTACCGAGCGTTTGAAACTGTCCCGGGTAGCAAAAAAAGCGGCGTGAGGGCCACCATACCCCATTGGAACACCAAAGCGTTGTGAGGAACCCAGAACGATATCTGCTTCCATCTCTCCAGGTGGTTTCAATAGCACCAGGCTCATCAGGTCTGCTGCTACTGCTACCAGCGTGCCATTTTCGTGTGCGGCACTGATCTGTGGTTCAATATCATTGAGTTCACCGTTTGATGCGGTGTATTGCAACAGGGCGCCAAAAAAATCACCCTTGCCAATTTCATCTGCCGGGTCACCGACCACCAGCTCGTAACCAAAATGGCTGGCACGTGTCTGCAACACGTCCAGTGTTTGGGGCAGGGTGCCTTGATCAACAAAAAACCGCATGCTCTTGTTGCGGCGATTGATCCGCTTGATCATCGCCATGGCTTCTGCCGCTGCGGTGGCTTCATCCAGCAAGGATGCATTGGATAGTTCCATACCGGTGAGGTCACAGATCATATGTTGAAAATTCAACATAGCCTCCAGTCGGCCCTGTGAGATTTCAGCCTGGTAGGGCGTATAAGCGGTATACCATCCGGGATTCTCCAGGATATTACGCAAGATGACGCCCGGCGTGATGGTGTCGTGATAGCCCATACCAATCATGCTGTGCTTCAATACATTGAGTTCTGCGATGCCACGCAGTTTGTTCAATGTTGCGATTTCGCTTTGCGATTTGGGCAGTGCCAATGGCACATCCGTCTGGATAGAAGTTGGCAACGTGCTTTCTATCAGCGCATCGAGGGACTCAATACCAAGAACATCGAGCATGTGACTGATCTGTGATTCATCCGGGCCAATATGTCTTCGGATAAACTGCGCGTGGTCCTCCAGTTCCATTAATGGTGATTCTGGGGTGGTATCAACTTGCTTGGATTTGTTTGGCATCTCAGGGCTCGTAAGATTTTGCAGTAAAGGCGCGCATTTTACTCACATCAACATGGTGATGACAAAGTGATCGGCCAATAGAAATATGAACAGAACCATCAGGTAGGTGATGGAAAATGCGAATGTGTGCATGGGCAAAAGGATATCTTTACTCCTCATCATGCGTAGTGCATACCAGATAAAACCGATGTTCAGTACTGTGACACCTGCAAGGTATACCACACCACTCATACGTGTGAGATAAGGCAGGGTCGTCACTATAACCAGCAAAATGGTGTACAGCAGAATCTGTAAACGGGTGAAAGCGCTACCGTGGGTCACCGGAAGCATGGGAATATCCACCAGAGCGTATTCGTCCTTACGATAAATTGCCAGCGCCCAGAAATGCGGTGGTGTCCAGACAAAAATGATCAGAAATAACAATAAAGCCTGGGGGTCCAGGCTGCCGGTAACAGCGGTCCAACCGAGAATCGGCGGTGCAGCACCCGCGGCACCGCCAATGACGATATTTTGCGGGGTAGCGCGCTTCAACCACGCGGTGTACACGATTGCATAGCCGATCAGGGACAGGAATGTCAGTACGGCGGTCAATGTGTTAACCAGCAGGACCAGTATCGCCATGGAGAGTAAACCCAATGACAGGGCAAATATCAGCACCTTTCGCTCAGTCAGTTTCCCACTGGCCAGCGGACGGCGTTTTGTGCGGTTCATCTTTGCATCAATTCGGTGATCGAGCAGATGATTGATGGCTGCGGCAGAGGAAGCAGCCAAACCTATCCCCAGTGTACCTGCCAGCAATGCGCTCATGGGCGGCCAACCGTGTACGGCGAGAAACATGCCCACAACGGCGGTAAAAACAATCAGCACCACGACACGTGGTTTGCATAATTCCAGGTAGTGGTAAAAGGTCTTGGACACTTTATCAATAAGCCCTGTTTGAGGTTCTGTTGAGCAAGCCCAATAAAGCTGCTAACAAAAGCGCTGCACCTGCATTGTGAGCGACTGCGTTGGGTAGTGGCAAATAAAGTGCGACATTGAGGATGCCGAGTGTAAATTGAGCCAATACCAGGCTCATAAGAATCTGGCCACCCGTTCGCAACTGTGGAATTTTGTTTACCCGAAAGGCCAATGTGAGCAGCACCAACAGGGTCACAACAGCTCCAATTCTGTGTGTCAAATGTATCGCGACCCGCGATGGATGGTCCAGTACACCACCCTCATAATTAACCCCGATTTCCCGCCAGAGGACAAAACCCTCGCGGAAATTGGTATCCGGCCACCATTGTCCGGTACACATCGGTACATCCGGGCAGGCCAGGGCCGCGTAGTTGGCACTGGTCCAGCCACCAAGGGCGATTTGCATTCCGAGCACCACGATTGCCGTGATAATCGATCCACGCATTTTACGCACTTTGAAACTCGGCTTATCTGCGTATTGGCGACGACTGGAGAACATCAACCACAATATCAGTGAAAAACTCGTCAGGCCACCCAGCAGATGTGCCATGACGATAATGGGTTTCAGTTTCAGCGTAACTGTCCACATACCCAACAAGGCCTGAAAAATGATAAGAATCAGCAGTGCTGTGGCTAATGCTCTGAATTGATGGTTGAACTGGGGGCCGCGCCAACACTTCCACCACATTATCAGGACAAGGATCATCAGACTGCCGGCCAGGTAACGGTGTACCATTTCCCGCCATGCCTTGTTGGATTCAAAGGGGCGTTCAGGGAAAGCCTGGTTCGCCGTTTCGATCTCCTGCACAGCACCGGGCCAGGTCAGCTGGCCATAACACCCCGGCCAGTCCGGACAACCCAGTCCCGCGTGAGACAGACGCACCCAGGCACCCAGGACAATGACGCAGAAAGCGACTATCGCTGCAATCATGGCCAGTCTGTGGATGGTCTGGTTCAATGTCTGTTCTCCTGATCGGACCATTTTAACAATCGTTTGAGATCTTTATGTAAATCGTTCGGATTGGCATTGGCCCCATAGGCAAGTATTACATTGCGCATTGGATCAAGTATATAGGTGTGTATGTTCTGTGGACCCGCGGGGTCAGGCGGTACTTGTGCGTTGACTGACTGCAGCGTCGGCAATGCCGTGTCTGACGAATCTGTTATAAAACTAAACCCCGGATAAATTGCTTCAAGCCTGGTCTTAAGGTCAGGATCTACCTGTGATTCGCTGAGTAATGCGATGGCCAGGTGTTCACTATCTCTTCCTGCAGCCCGGTGGATCTGTCTTAAAGCCGTGACGCTGTCGATACATGCCTGGTCACAGGCTTGCTCAAGCACATAAAGAATCAGCCATTTATTCTCTATGTCTGCTGATTGTTGCAGGCTCAGGCTGACGGCTGGCTGCACGAGGTGACCGTGGTTTTTCATCCCGCTGGGCTGATATTGCCACCAGGACGATCGCATTAATATCACCAGCAGAACGGGACCTATAAAAAGGGCAAATATTCCCAGGAGAGTGAATTGTTGACGAGACAAACTCATTTTTTGTTTCCTGTCGGGTTTCTGAAACTGATAAACAGCCACATAAGAACACTGGTCGCTGCGAGCGCGAACCATTGGAAAGCATAGCCTCTATGACGACTGGAGCTTAAAAACACGGGTTTCCACTCCCGTCCGCCAAATCCGGCCGGTTCTGAGGGTGATAGCTGTATGACCCAGTTTTCCAGTGGTAGTTCGAGTAAATCGGAAATATCCGTGAGATTCAGATAGGTGACCAGTTGGGGCCATAGGTCCGGATTCAGGGTGTCGGCTGCGCCCAGGATTCGACCGGGTACGGGCACGGTATTGAGTATCCCGTGTATAACAATCTCATCTTGCGGAGTTGGTATTTCAGGTGTGCTTTTCCGATCAGGCGCCAATGGCAACCAACCCCTGTTGACCAGTATGGCAGTACCATTGGTCGTATAGAAAGGCGTAAAAACATAAACACCGGCACGTCCGTGCCAGATCTGGTTATCCAGCAGGACATGTCGGCTGGTATCGTAAAAACCACTGACGCTTATTCGGGAGAAGCGGCTGTTTTGCGCTATTGCGGATTCAAGTGACAAAGCAGCGGCTTGTTGGTGTAGCTGTTCCAAGGCTGTTTTTTCCGTCGCACGATTGATTTGCCAGGTGCCCAGCGTTGCAAAAACCAGTGTCAGCAAAATTAACACGAGGGTCGCGAGTCTTGAAGGTCGGAACGACTTGAATACTTTGCTGGTCATAATTACGATGCGGTACACTTGTGTTGCCTGGACAGGCACTTATCTTTCCCACACTGGATTGCAGACATGTTGGTTAAAGCGGTCATTATTATTTTTCTTTTGGTGATTCTTTATTCGTTAGGGTCGTCATTTATATTCATGGTCAGGGATAAAGGGCAGGGT
The DNA here is from genome assembly GCA_965363775.1 of uncultured Gammaproteobacteria bacterium. Classification (GTDB taxonomy): domain Bacteria; phylum Pseudomonadota; class Gammaproteobacteria; order Xanthomonadales; family SZUA-36; genus SZUA-36. Next base: position 237 of record CBDTVF010000011.1, on the reverse strand, counting down.
GAGCGCGCATTACACCGTTTGATGTGGCGGGTAGGCCTGTCCATATTTCTTCTCATACTTCTGTACGTCATGTTTCAGCTAGGCTGGATTGAGTCTTCAGGCGGCCCGATCAGATATGGCGCCGGAGGTTAGTGCTCTAACACCAGTGAATCCCAGTTTCCTGATTTTACTGGAGACCCTGTAATAAAGCCCGCAGATTTGCGGGCTTTTTTTACCCGTAGGGTGGGTAACTTGTTA
>CBDTVF010000010.1:0-21384 GCA_965363775.1 uncultured Gammaproteobacteria bacterium | reverse complement strand
GGTTCGATGCGGGAATTACATACCCGTGGGTAACAAGTTACCCACCCTACAGTTCAACTTCTGAAGAGTGTGCTACATTTAGTACAGACAGTCGCATCAATTCATAACTCTAACAAAGGAGTAGATAGAAATGAGCCAGTCACTTTATGAACGTTTGGGCGGTACCGAAGGTATTAAGCAAATCGCAAATGAACAGTATCGGCCAGCGGGAGCAGGAAGAAGTGCTGTTTGTTTTTTATAGCATGAGAAACGAAATAATCGGCGTATAGATGCCTGATCTAAACTTTCATCGGAAGAGGTAGTTGGGTTTCAATGAATACAAATGACAACGGGATGTCCGAAGGTGGTTGCACCTGTGGTGAGGTGCGCTATCGTTTGACCCGCTCTCCGATGGTGGTTCATTGCTGCCATTGTCGTTGGTGCCAACGTGAAACCGGTACAGCCTTTGCACTGAATGCGATGATTGAGACCAGCTGTGTGAGCTTGCTCAGTGGTCAACCTGAACTGGTCGAAACACCTTCCAATAGCGGTAATGGCCAACAAATAGCACGTTGCCCAAACTGTCATATTGCGGTATGGAGTCACTACGCCGGTGCAGGAGCCTTACTGTGTTTTATCCGTGTTGGTACACTTGATAACCCGGATGCCTTTCCGCCCGATATCCATATTTACACGGCGTCAAAACAACCCTGGGTGATTTTGCCACCGGATAAACCGGCATTTGAAGAGTATTACAGACGTTCGGAACAGTTAAGCGAGGATTGCCTGGAGAGGCTTTCCCGTCTGACCAGGAACAGTCAATAAAAACAACTTATTGGACTGATGGAAAGAAAACGCAAAATCATTCCACCGGTCTACCTGCTCATTTGTCTGATCCTGATGTTGCTGATGCAGCTATTCATACCCGTCCATCAATATGTGTATCCGCCATTTGCTTATATGGGAATAATCGCAGTATTTATTGGCATAAGCATGGCGGCGATTTCCGCTGGTATGTTCAAGAGGGCCGGCACCGGGATTGAGCCCTTTGATGAGGCGACAACACTGGTCACCATCGGATTCTATCGCTTCACGCGAAATCCGATGTACATGGGTATGTTCCTGATGTTGCTGGGTGTGGCCTTTTTGATGGGTGGTGTCGGTGCCCTGTTGCCGCTGTCGCTATTTGTGCTGATTATCCGTAACAATTTTGTTTTGGGTGAAGAACGTTTTCTGGAAGCTGCTTTTGGCCAGCATTATCTGGATTATAAATCCGAAGTGAGGCGATGGATCTGATGAGTTCCAAAACCCGACAAACACCCACAGCATATCGGCTTGAATTGAACCTTTCGGAGTGCTCCGGTTCTCAAAAAGTGGGAGTATTGACAGAATTATTTGACACAAGGGATGGAAAACCAATAGTGAAGCACTATATCATACGTGATCAGGCAGAAATGGCTGAAAGTCGGGAAGGGGAATTGTGTGGTAACGGCAAACGAGGTTCCGCTACCGTCCAGAATTTTTTTAATTTAAAGCAGGTGAAATGATGAAAAGAGTTATTTTTGCAGGGTTGACGTTGATGGTTTCGATGACAGCAATGGCACAGGACGTAATGGATGACGGTAGCATGGTGATTCTACCTATAGAGGCACAAGAGTGTGCTTTGCCATCTGCACCACCGCCCATCCCCGAAGTACCCGAAAAAGCTGATCTGTTGAAAGCGCAAAAACTCGTCAAGGGATTTCAGACAGATATGCAGGATTATCGTGATTGCGTCAACCAGTACTCTGACAGCTCTGACGCAACCATGGGTAACAAACAGGCAATCTCCAATGCCCATAATTATTCAGTGAGTATGGAAGAGCGCGTTGCAGCTATGTTTAATGAGGCCGTGCGCGCTTATAAGGCCAATCTGGCCAAAGGCTCCTAGTCTCCCAGAAGATATTTCTGTAGAAACAAATACGTGACCTGTTGGTACAGGTCACGGTTTTCTTTCTTGTCATAGCCATGACCTTCATTTAAAGCATTCATATACCAGACCGTCTGACCTTGTTCGCGCAGCGCATTGACCATTTGCTCTGATTCCGTCCTGGGAACAATCGGGTCATTGTTGCCCTGCTGAACAAATAGTGGAATCTTTATCTTGTCCACATTATTCAACGGACTGATACGCTCCAAATACGCACGCATCTCAGGATCCCGTTCATCGCCATATTCATAGCGACGCAACTCCCGACGGTAGTCCTGGGTGTTTTCCAGGAAAGTCACAAAGTTGCTGATGCCAACCCTGTCGACCGCAGCACGTAACCTGTCACTGTAGTGAACTGCAGAGGCCAAAGCGATATAACCACCATAACTGGCACCCATAATCGCCACCCGGTCTTTGTCGAGTTCCGGTTGCTTGGCTATCCAGTCGAGCAAAGCGCCGATGTCCCTCACCGAAGCTTCACGGTTATAGCCGTTATCCAGGGTGATGTAGCCCGAACCATAGCCCAGTGAGCCACGGATATTGGGGGCAATGATGGCGACACCCAGTTGATCGATCAGGAGTTGAAAATCACTGTTAAAGCGTGGTCGGAACTGGTTTTCAGGGCCTCCATGAACGTGAATAACGACCGGGAACGGGCCATCACCCGGTGGCAGGTAGACAAAAGCCGGGATGGGGAGATCCTGCTCAAGGCCCTCCAGGAATGAAGGGTAGGTGATCGGCGTTGGTTTTGAGAATTTGCTGGTATCCAGACCGCCGACCTCACTGAAAGTCCAACGCGTCAGGTTTTTTGTAGACAGGGGTTTGCGACCGAGCTCAAGTACAAAGGCGTCATTCGGGTTACGTGCCGAATTCAGCGTCATACCCAGCTTGTTACCATCAGGGCTGAAATCCAGCCCGGCTATCAGACCCAGCGGAATCTTGCTCACACGTTTCATTTTCAATTCTTTAGGATCAGGATCAAACAGGTAGAGGCGAGAGATGCCGGCCTCGTTGGCCACAAACGCCCCACGTTTGCGATCCGGGCTCAAAACAAACTGCGTAATGTCCCAATTGGACGCGCTGGGTGCAAAGGTGATGACCGGATCAATATCCAGGCTCACCTGCGCAAGCTCCGCCGCACCATTATTCTGGTTGGAGACAAACAGGACATTCTTGTCAGACCGGTCAAAACCGGCAGCAATATTGCTCGAAGGGTTCTCAGCATCACCGACCAGCAGACGCAACTCGCCGGTGGTCAAGTCCAATACATGAATCCTGGAGTCAGCCACGCTGATAAACTGCTGGATCAACAGTTTTTTTCCATTGCGACTGAAATCAACTGGTTTCCAAAGTGTGCCATCTTCAGTGGCAAGAAGCATCCTGGCGGGTTCAGATTTCGTTGTATTATGCATCCAGATATCACTTGAGCGACCGTTCCTGCGGGTGGAACGGTAGGCCAGGTTGCTTCCTTGCTGGTCCCAGGCCATGCGGTTGTTCAATGCAGATCCATCAGAGATCATGTGGACCAGGCCATCCTCCGGGTTGAGCAGAAAAACCTGGTCAAATTCATCGCCACCTATATCGAGGGTAAAAGCTATTTGTGTGCCTTTTGGCTGACGGCTCACTTCGCCAACAGGTTCATCGCCAAAGGTTAATTGATAGCGGGCACCACCTGGTTCATCAACACGGTGCAGTTGATCAACATCACCAAAGCGGGTTTTGATATAGATACTCTTACTGTCCTTCGACCAGTCGGAAAACCTTGCTGAGCGTATATTCTGGTAGCGGCTTAGTGACTGCGGTAAAGAAGCCTGCATTGGCGGTATGTCTTCCATGATCAGTTGATCATTATTGGCAGTCCAGCGTTGCACCTCGGCAGCATTAGCATTGCTGGCTAAAAGAAGTATCAACAGGCTGATTAACAGTGTACGCATAGATGATCCTTAAAGTTCGGGTAATTCCTTTACATAGAGCCTGCACGTCGTTACCGGTATAATCTCTGATCACACCAGCGATTGAAGACTATGCGCAAACCCCTACATATCATAATACTTGCTGCCGGCGCAGGAACCCGCATGAAGTCACGGGTGCCAAAAGTACTGCAAACGGTCGGTGGTCAAGCGATGATTATTCACGTACTGGATACTGCTTTGCAAGTTCAACCTGCCGGTATTCACGTGGTGTTCAATCCGGATGCGCCTGAAGTGGCAGATGCTTGTGGTTCCTTTGATATCACCTGGGCAGCGCAGGCGGAGCAATTGGGAACGGGTCATGCAGTGCAGCAGGCTATGCCAGGTATCCCTGATGATGCTGACGTACTGGTGCTTTATGGCGATATTCCATTGCTTGAAGCCAGTGTATTGGAAGCACTGATTGATTCGCCGTCAGAGGGTTTGAAAGTGCTGACGATGAAAGTGGCTGAACCCAGGGGTTATGGACGTATCGTACGTGACGACAGTGACAGTATTACCGGTATTGTTGAGGAGCGTGACGCCACTGAAGAGCAAAAAGCCATTAACGAAGTCAATTCCGGCATTATCATGGCTTCTCGACCCATATTGGCCAGTTGCCTGGAAAACATGGTTAGCCAAAACTCTCAAAAGGAGTATTATTTGACCGATGTGTTTTCCATTGCACACGACCATGGAATACCTACCGCCGGTGTTGTTGCGCCGATCTCTACTGATCTGGAGGGGGCAAATGATCGAATACAACTCGCAGAACTCGAACGGCGATATCGCATGAAAGCAACAACGGAATTGATGCGTGCGGGTGTTCAGCTGGCTGATCCTGAGCGGGTCGATGTGCGTGGCAGGGTAGAGGCGGGCAGCGATGTCTTTATCGACGTCAATGTGATACTCGATGGTGATATCAAGCTGGGTGACAATGTTCATATTGGCCCTGGCTGTGTGCTGAAAAACTGCCAACTGGCTGCCGGTACACGGGTTCATGCCTATAGTGTGCTTGAAGGAATGCGCAGCCTGGGTGCCTGTGAGATCGGGCCATTTGCGCGTCTGCGTCCAGGTACGGAACTGGAGCAGGGCTGCAAAGTAGGCAATTTCGTCGAAGTCAAAAACTCGTCGATCGGAAAAAACAGCAAGGCCAGCCACCTGAGCTACCTGGGTGACAGCAGTATTGGGGAACGGGTCAATATCGGTGCGGGCACTATTACCTGTAATTATGATGGTGCCAACAAGCACCGCACTATAATCGAGGATGACGTGTTTATCGGTTCCGATACCCAGCTGGTTGCACCGGTAACTGTTGGCGAAGGTGCGGACATTGGTGCAGGAAGCACCATTACCAAAGACGCTCCAGCAGGCCAGTTAACCATCAGCCGGGTCAGGCAGGTCACGGTCCGCGGCTGGAAACGGCCGGTGAAGAAAAAATCATAATGACCATCGTAATAAAAAGGCCTTAAACATGTGTGGAATTGTCGCAGCCTGTGCCAGGCGTAATATCCGCGATATCCTGATCGCCGGATTACATACACTTGAATACCGTGGCTATGATTCAGCCGGGATAGCCCTGCAGCATGAAAACACGCTGGCGCGATTCCGTGCCCAGGGCAAGGTAAAAGACCTGGAAGCCCTGCTTCAAGACTCACCTATCGACAGTCATTGCGGTATATCACATACGCGCTGGGCCACGCATGGGGTTCCCAATAAAGAAAACGCTCATCCGCATGCATCCGGTGAGCATCTGGCATTGGTGCACAACGGCATCATTGAGAACCACGAAGAACTGCGTCATGAATTGCAGCAATCCGGTTTTCACTTCAGCTCTGATACTGACACGGAAGTCATGGTTCATCTGATTGCCCAGTTAATGGGCTCCGGGCTTGATCTGTTTTCCGCTGTTCGTAAAGCAGTTCCTCGCCTGCGTGGTGCGTTCGCCATCGCCGTGGTTAGTGCTGCAGAGCCCGGTGTTGTTGTGGGTGCACGTCAAGGCAGTCCCCTGGTTTTGGGCGTTGGTGAAGGTGAACATTTCCTCGCATCAGATATTTATCCATTGTTGGGGGAGACTGATCGCTTTGTTTTCTTACAGGAAGGTGACGCAGTCAGATTGAATGCAGACAATTATCAAATTGTTGATTCAAACGATCAGCCTGTGGACAGGCCAGTCAAGCAACTCGAGACGAAGGCGGACTCTATACAACGGGGTGATTACCCCCACTACATGCTGAAAGAAATATTTGAGCAACCACAAGCTGTCGCTGAAACCCTTGAAGGCCGACTCAGCGCCAGTGCAGTGTTACCAAATATTTTTGGTGTCGGCGCAGAGCAGATACTTGCACCGGTTAGGCAGGTACACATCGTTGCCTGTGGTACGTCTTACCATGCAGGTCTGGTTGCCCAATACCAGCTTGAGCAATTGGCCAGGATTCCCTGCCAGGCGGAAATTGCCAGTGAGTATCGCTATCGCAGACCGGTCGTGCCGGAAAACACGCTGTTTATTGCCATATCACAATCTGGCGAAACGGCAGATACGCTGGCTGCTCTAAAACATGCAAAAAAAGCCGGATATATTACCACCCTGGCTATTTGTAATGTTGCCGAGAGTTCCATTGTGCGTGAGGCCAGTTTGGTGTTGATGACCCGCGCGGGTCCCGAGATTGGAGTTGCATCAACCAAGGCATTCACGACTCAGCTGGTCGCTCTGCAGTTGCTGGTGCTGGAACTGGCCCGCTTGAATGGACTGGATGAAGCCAGTTATGCCAGGTACGTGGCCGAATTGAACCATTTACCCGAATTATTGACCGAAGCCCTGAACCTTGATGGAGAGTTCGAGGCCTTATCCAGGGCATTCACCAACAAAAACCATGCCTTGTTTCTGGGTAGGGGTAGCCACTACCCGATCGCGATGGAAGGTGCGCTCAAGCTCAAGGAAATTTCTTACATCCACGCAGAAGCCTATGCCGCCGGTGAGTTAAAACATGGACCACTGGCCCTGGTGGATGCTGAAATGCCGATATTTGCAGTGGCTCCGAACAATAGCCTGCTGGAAAAACTGATCAGTAATATCGAGGAGGTCAGTGCACGGGGTGGCGAGCTATATGTGATCGCGGATACCAAGGTGATTTCGAATTTTCAACAGCGACATGGTCATATTATCGGTCTGGACACCGGCGGAAAATTGACGGCTCCGGTAGTGATGACGATTCCATTGCAATTGTTGGCTTATCACGTCGCTGTTCAACGTGGAACAGATATAGATCAACCGCGAAACCTGGCCAAATCTGTCACCGTGGAGTAATTTACAACAACAAATTTGGAGAGAAGCATCATGGAATATGTGGGATTTGTTTTCGGGATTATGGGTATGGTCGCTTTTATCAGAGTCGAAAAGCTAACAAAGACCCTGAAAGAGAAAGGCATTCTGGAAGAGAATTACAAGGAAGAGTAATTCAGTGTTCGGAACAATTCAGTGAAAGTGGAGTAGTTTCCGTTGGTGAATCAAGCAATTTACTGGCGATTGTCAATCAGGTTCAGTAAGCTGTGCCTCCGGTTTGTGAAACCGGTATGGATAGGAACTTGCAGAGGTTTGTTTAATGCGTAGAAAAAGTCGCGCACATGATGAGGCGGAGATCAACATCACACCGATGTTGGACATCGTTTTCATAATGCTCATTTTCTTTATCGTAACCACTTCTTTTGTCAAGGAAAAGGGTCTCGAAGTATCCAGGCCTTCCAATTCTCCACCCAAGGAAATCAAGAAGAACAAAGGACCCATCCTGGTCAAGATTGACGCCAACGGTAATATCACAATGAAGGGTCGCATGCTTGAGGCCAAAGCTGTTCAGGCGAACCTGGAGCGGGAAAAAGCTGAAAAGCCTGACTCACCCCTGATTATTGCCGCTCACCCGGATGCAGATACCGATGCACTGGTTACCATACTGGACGCCGCTGAGGCAGTTGGCGTTGGAAGCGTCAGTGTAGCGACTACCCGGAAGTAGGTAAGCACCACAGCAGATGTGGTGGATCGTTCGTAATCTATTGCCCCGCAGACCAACTTATAGATAGGGGGCATCATCGGGGTCGTTCTCGGTCTCGATGCTAGCGCTCGGGGGTAATTTGGCCATTGCCTCTCGTAGCATCTCGACGTGTTCCAACTCCTCGTCTCGAAGCTCGGTGAACAGTGTCTTGACCTCGGGATCAGTGATGCCGGGCAAGGCCATGTCGTAGAAGTCGTAGGCCTTTTTCTCAGAGGCGAGCCCAAGCTCGAATGCCTCGACCGTGGACATGCCGCGGCGCGGCGCCCCCATTTCCGGGGCCTCGATGTCGTAGAGGTCGACTAGCTTCAGCTTCATGGGGATCTTACCAAACAGAGCTATGCGTCGGGCGAGCAGCTCAGTTCCGTGCTTGGCCTCGTTCTTAGCCATCGAGGCGAAGAAGGATCCAGCACCATAGCCGCCGAGCTGTGTGGCGAACATTTCGTAGCGCTGGCGCGCTTCCTCCTCGATCAGAGTCGCGAAGTCGAGGGCGTCCATTAGGCTGAGCTTGGATAGGTCTAGACTGGTGGACATTGAATTGGACTCCTGTGTTGGGTTTGACGTTCCGAAGCAGCCCATCGGCTCTTGAAACGAGCGCAATTATAACACTGCGGAGCGGATTCGCGCGACATTGCGGGGTCGGACGCTGCATAAGTTTGACGCCATCATTTTAGAGGTTTTACATTATCTTCAAGTGTAATTACGTACTCCTGGAGGACTTCGGATACTCAACGGAGCTCTAAGGTAATTAGTCCTTCATAAAAGTAGTTCCTTTTTCTCAGGTAAATCAAGCCAGCCCGATTCGTCTTCCTGCGGTGGTAGTTGCAAGTGATATCCTTTTTCAGCCAGGTTTTCCATGACCTGGTTGACTTCCTCGTTGGCCAGTTTACGTTGAGGAGTTAATTCGAGATTCATGACGAACTCGGGTTCACCGAAAATACTCTTCAGTGATTCCGGCAGGTCATCATAGTCTTCTCCTTGCAACAAGTAGATATAGGTATAGTCCTTCAGACTGGAGCGAATGACAGAGCATTTCATGGGAGCTACCTTTGACATGTCAAAAGATGGAGTATATCTGCAATAGCGCCTCTGCTGCGAAGTCCTGGAGCTTTGTTGCGACAGGTATATGCATTAAAGTGACTTTACAACTATGCTTAATTGAAGACATTGCGCAATGGCAGTGACAAAAAATCAGGGCTTAATCAACTGAAATATAATAATAAACAGTTTGGGACGGGGTCCGGTATTTCGTGACCGTGATGACTTGTCCTCTGCCACTGACTTGCAAGACAATGGTCTTTGCGAACGTTAACCAGGAAAAATTTGCAAATTCAGTGTATGGTTTCGAACTTTTGAGTTTTAAGCAGGGCGCATTCTCAGACGTTGAATAACAAATATAAATTCAAAGCCTATATCAGCTACAGCCATCGTGATGAGAGCTGGGCCAAGTGGCTGCATCGGGCGCTGGAATCTTATCGTGTGCCGCGTAAACTGCTTGGTACAAAAACTGCTGTGGGGAAAGTCCCATCGCGTATCAAACCGGTTTTCCGGGATCGTGATGATCTGTCATCTGCATCTGACCTGGGAGGTACGGTCAAACAGGCGTTGGCTGATTCTGAAAATATGATCGTGGTCTGTTCCCCCGATGCTGCTGCTTCTTTCTGGGTCAACGAAGAAATCCGCCAGTTCGCCAGTCTTGGGCGTCAAAAACAGATTTTCTGTGTCATTGTTGATGGTAAACCCGCCACTCCTGATGCTGAATCAACCTGTTTCCCAACTGCATTAACAGAAATTGGCCTGACCGAACCACTGGCGGCAGATATCCGGAAATGGGCTGATGGCAAACGCCTGTCCAAGCTGAAACTTGTCTCGGGGATGCTTGGTTTACCACTGGATCAACTACGACGCAGAGATTTACAGAAACGCCAGAAAGTCTGGACGCTGACTACCGTGGCATGTATCGCACTGGCGGCGGTACTGGTTACAGCAGTTACCGCCCGTATTGCTGCACAGCAGCGACGTGAATCAGGTGAGTCCCTTGTTACCTACAAGCTCAAAGAGCTTCGTACCATGCTTAACGTTGCGGATGATCCTGAAAACCTGGTCCGTCTTGAAGACTGGAATAAACAGGATCTGGCCAGATTGGTCGGCGATGCAGGTGTTGATGAGAGTACGCGCTCTGAAACCGCATTGGCATTACGCGAGGAGGGGATTGAGTTCTGGCAAAATGGAAATATGACTTCGGCACTTGAGAGATTCCAACAATCCTGGGCCTTGTTGGCAACAGGCTACCGCGATGACCGAAGCAATCACCTGGTGTTTTTTGAGCTGGGACAGGCGGAATTCTGGATTGGTCAGACCTATCTGGATCAGGGGAATCTGGATGCTGCTGAAAAAGCATTCATGTCTTACGCGGAAATCACCCGCCGCTTGATCTTGCTGCAACCTGAAAATGCAGAATGGGTGTTGGAAATGGCCTATGCATTGACAGGTCTTGGCAATCTGCAGAAATCGCGCGATGTAAACAACCCTGACCGTACCTTGCAATTCATGCAATCTTCCCTCGAATACAACCAGATCGCACTGGTGCTGGATCCTGCGAATGAGTACTACCAATCAGAACTCGGGCAGTCACATGCCTTTCTTGCAGACGCTCAATTGGATGTCTGTGATTTGGAAGGTGCGCTTAAGTCACGACAGGAGCATGTCGCACTTGACCTTGCGTTGCTGGAAGCCGAACCGGATGATATCGACAGAATTCAACGCATGGCTTTCGCACTGACCGGTTCTGCATCGGTTAAAAACCTTCATGGCGACACCGATGGGGCAATAGACAGCCTGGAAAAAGCCCTGGAATTGTTGGAGAAGATTATGCTGCAGAATATTGACCCCCGGGACACCATTGTGGACATCATCTCTCGCCAGCAGTCCCTGGTCCATTTGATGGCCCTGGATGGGGAGACTGATGAAGCCTGGGAGATTTCGAATGAAATATCTGATAAGTGGTTGGCACTGAAAGGCATCTCCGAAGAGGATATGCGTACCTCTCTGCTCTATGTTGATTTTCTTATTGACCAGGCCCGTCTCGAAAAAAGCCGGGGCAACACCCAACTGGCAAATCAGCTGTTGAATGATATTCAGTTGCATCTGGTTGCGTCGCAAAGCAATATGTCATTTAGACGTCAAGCAGGGAGTATGCTTGTGGAGGCTGTTTTTCTGCAGTGGGAAATGAATGGTGAATTACCACCGGCCAATATTCTTACACATCTGCCGGAGTATGTACCCGGTAGTGGCCGCACCCGGGCCTGCGATGATGCCAGTAAGGCGGCCATCAAGGCATTAATGCTCGGGCAAATGGTGCAAGCCCGGGAGTTTACCGATTACCTGCTTGAAAAAGGCTATCGTGAGGTCGGCTTTATGCGTGTATGTAAGCAGTATTCCTTATGTTCGGGACAGTAAAGAATGGGCTGTGTCGGACTATATGTTCTAATTCAAATCCATTCAGAGAAAGCAGAGCAGGGAGAATAACGATGAAAAATCAACAGACAAAAAATCGGATGGTGCGACTCTTGGTTGTATTGACAGCGATTGGATTCTACTCAGCGGCCCAGGCTGCGCGGGTCGATTACAAGGTCGATGTAAGGCTCAATGATCAGCATTCCGGGTTGGATGTTGAGACCAAAGGCAAATGTGCTAAAAAAAATCACAAGGGTTGCATTGATGTCGCAAAAGGAACGCAGGCCAAGTTTCGATTTAAGCTGAAAGGAAATACATCGTGCAAACTGCAAGGGGGGAAAAAGTGGGTATTCGGTGAGGTATTCCTGGGTGGAAAAGATAGTGAGGACAAGCCCACTAGCTGGGGCGGGTTTGAAAATGATGCTGAAGTCAGGGCTGATTTCAACTTTGCGAATGAAAAAACTGGCCAGTTAAACAAAGAAGATAATTCAGACAATGATGACATCTACATATATAACAACAATAACAGCCGCGTTCCGTATGACATCTGGTATAAGGTGACAGCCGTGTGTGTAGATAAGCGCGGGAACGCGGTGGGTGATCCGATTGAAACGGACCCACGCATCAAAAATGGTGGCAGATACTAAATTGTGCCATGACTAGAAAATGCCTGGGTATGCTGATTGACTTGGCTGTGTCATGCATCTGACCATCGGAGTTACCGGTCATCGTGATCTGCTTGCGGATGAGATCCCTGTACTGAAGACAATAGTGCGGAATTTTTTCCTGAAACTCAGAAGTGATTTTCCCGATCTTGATTTGCAGTTGATCACGCCCCTGGCCGAAGGCAGCGACCGCCTGGTGGCAGATGTTGCAATGGAATTGGGTGTTGAATTGATCGTGCCCTTGCCTATGCCCCAGGCTGACTATGAGCAGGATTTTTCATCAACCGCGGCGGTTGAAGCTTTCAGGGCTTCCCTGGAAAAAGCCCGTATCATTCATCTTCGCACGTTGCCTGAAGCTGCCGGGCGTCCTGTAACGGAGGAAGATCGTGTTCGTCAGTATGCCCAGCTGGGTATCTTTATTTCAAACCATAGCCAGGTGTTGTTGGCGCTTTGGGATGGCAAGCCATCAATCGCAGTCGGGGGAACGGCCAGCGTTGTCAATTACCATCTGACAGCGGTGATGCCGGGTCTGGCCCTGGCTGAGGACTCTCCCAACCTGCTGGCGGACAATGAGAACGACCTGGCCTACCATGTAGTCTGCTCCAGGGACCGTTCTGACGGCCAACCGAGGAAAGGGCTGCAACCATTACAGACCATCTGGGTAACGGCACATTACGGGCTGGAATCCGGCGATATTATGCCGCTTGAATACAAGGTCATGCTGCATCGTTTGCAGGAATTTAGCCGTGACAAGGCGAAATATGAGACAGATATTGCAGCAGAGGGGGCGGATTTACTTGAGAGTGCCCCGAATCTTGAACTACCAGTGGGCACCCGTGCAATTAGCGAGAAACACCGGATCGCTGACTGGCTGGCCATTCATTTTCAAAAGAGGATATCCCTTGGCCTGATTGCAATACACAGTATTGCGGTGCTGATAGGGTTAATCTTCATCGTTTACTCAGAGTTCGATGGACTCGATTTCCTGGTTAATTTCATTCTTCTGGCCTTTCTTTCAGGGTTCATGCTTTTCAAGATTGGCGAACGACGGCAATGGCACCGCAAACACCTTGATTACCGTGCATTGGCAGAAGGTTTGCGGGTGCAATTCTACTGGAGCCTGGCCGGTGTCATTGACACACAATCCGCCGAGTTTGCATACGACAATTTTTTGCAAAAACAGGACGTGGACCTGGGCTGGATTCGTCATGTCATGCGTAATGTGAGCCTTTCCCGTAGCCGTGACCAAGTACCTGATGAGAGATGGGTTGATTGGGTGATTGAGCAATGGGTCGGCGATGAAGCCGGACAAACCGGTCAGCTTTCCTACTACCACAGCAAAGAGCTGGAAAAAACAAGAAGGTTCAGGCGTACAACTTACCTGGGTGCCGTCGCCTTGTGGATGGGTGTCCTGATTGCAATCTTGCTGGCTGTTGCAGGCACGGATATATCCGAAAATCAGCGTAATTTTTTGCTGGTACTGATGGGTCTGTTCCCGTTGATTGCCGGTATCCGCGATGCGTACTCTCATAAAAAAGCAGAAAAAGAGCTCATCAAACAATATCGTTTTATGCGTGGTATTTTGGCCAATGCCAGGCGTCTGCTGGATGGCTCAGATGATGCAGAGTTCCGCCGTCATGTACTGAGGGCACTTGGCAATGCTGCCCTGGAAGAAGGTGCCGAGTGGATTTTGATGCATCGGGAGAGACCGCTGGAGCATAGTGGGATGTGAGGTAGGCAATAAAAAACCCGTGCACGGGTTGGACCTGTGCACGGGTTTAGTCTTGCAGGGTTAACGGTTCATACGACTTTCAATCAGGTCCTCTACTACTTCTGGCTCGGCCAGGGTAGAAGTGTCACCCAGGTTTGAATAGTCGTTTTCGGCGATCTTGCGCAGGATACGGCGCATGATTTTACCGGAACGGGTCTTGGGCAGACTTGGAGCCCATTGAATCAGATCGGGTGTGGCGATTGGGCCGATTTCCTTGCGGACCCAGTTGCGTAACTCGATACGTAATTCATCAGTGGGTTCCACGCCGGCGATGAGAGTCACATAAACGTAGATGCCCTGGCCCTTGATATCGTGTGGGTAACCAACAACGGCTGATTCTGCGACCAGTTTATGGGATACCAGGGCGCTTTCGACCTCGGCGGTACCCATACGGTGACCGGAAACATTCAGCACATCGTCGACACGACCGGTAATCCAGTAATAACCGTCTTCATCGCGTTTGCAGCCATCACCGGTGAAATACCTGCCTTCAAAAGTGGAGAAATAGGTATCTACAAAACGCTGGTGATCGCCATAGACACTACGCATTTGGCCTGGCCAGCTATCGGTAATGACCAATTGACCTTCTGCAGCGCCTTCCAGAGGTGTACCTTCATTATCAACGATATCCAGCATGATGCCAGGCAGTGGGAAAGAGGCCGAACCCGGTTTCAGATCGGTCGCACCCGGAAGTGGACTGATCATGATGCCACCGGTTTCAGTTTGCCACCAGGTATCAACGATCGGGCAGCGTTCTTCACCAACGACCTTGTAATACCATTCCCATGCCTCAGGATTGATGGGCTCACCAACAGATCCCAGCAGACGCAGGGATTTTCTTGATGTCCGTTTGACCGGTTCATCACCATCACGCATCAATGCACGGATAGCGGTGGGTGCGGTATAACATACGTTGACATCGTGTTTGTCACACACTTCCCAGAAACGACTGGTGGTTGGGTAATTGGGCACGCCTTCAAACATCAGTGTAGTCGCGCCATTGGCCAGTGGGCCGTAAACAATGTAGCTATGGCCTGTAACCCAGCCAACATCAGCGGTACACCAGTAAATATCACCATCCTGATAATCAAAAACTATCTCATGGGTAAATGATGCATAGACCATATAACCGCCAGTGGTATGTAAGACACCCTTGGGCTGTCCGGTTGAGCCGGAGGTATAGAGGATGAACAATGGATCTTCTGCACCCATTTCTTCACAGGGACACTCATCGGAGACATCGACCTCGGCTTCATGGAACCAATGGTCACGACCGGCTTCCATGGGAATATCTTTACCGGTATTGCGAACAACCAGTACGGATTCCAGAACATCCATGACACCATCACGCTCACATGCGGCATCGACATTCTTCTTGAGTGGTATACCTTTACCACCACGCAAACCTTCGTCGGCGGTAATCAGGATGTTAGATTGGCAACCAACAATACGACCGGCAAGGGCGTCAGGTGAAAAACCACCAAACACAACCGAGTGGACAGCACCGATACGTGCACAGGCAAGCATGGCAACTGCAGCTTCAGGAATCATTGGCATATAGAGTGTGACGCGATCTCCGCGTTTGGTACCCAGTTTTTTGAGTACGTTAGCCATGCGGCATACACGTTGATGCAGTTCAGTATAGCTGATATGCAGATCGCGGGCTGGATCATCACCTTCCCAGATGATGGCAGTCTGGTCGCCGCGCGTCTCAAGGTGACGGTCAACACAGTTGTAACAGGCATTGAGAGTGCCGTCTTCAAACCAACGGGTATATACGTCTTTGCGGTCCCAGGAAACATCTCTAACCTTGCTGAAAGGTTTGATCCAATTGATACGACGTGCTTGTTCTGACCAAAAGCCGGTATTGTCTTCAACCGACTGTTTGTACATTTCTTCATAACGCTGTTTGTCTACGTGTGTACGTTCCTTTGCCGCAGGAATAACGGGATAAATTTTGCTCATAGTACTTTCTCTACTTACTTGGGTTGTTCAATAAGGGGCTACTTCCAGGTCATACTTGGTCGCCAACCCCACCGCCATAATAATCCGGCGCCGAATAGCAGGCCGCCAAGATGCGCATAGTGCGCGACTTGGGGCATTGCGCCGGTAACACCGAAAACTAATTCGGCAACACCATAAATCAGTACAAACCACTTTGCTTTGATGGGTACTGGAAAAAAAATCAGGATCAACTTGTTGTTAGGCCATGTGACACCGTAGGCCAGCAATAATCCGAAAACTGCGCCGGAGGCTCCAATGGTCGGGTAGACACTGCCGGAGACGTACTGAACCAGTAGTTGAATCAGACCGGCGCCCAGCACGCAGATGAAAAAATATTCCGCATATCTTTTGCTGCCCCACATTTTTTCTATGGGGAAGCCAAACATCCATACGGCAAACATGTTGAAAAACAGGTGGTTAAAACCACCATGCAAAAAAGCGTAAGTGATTAGTTGCCAAGGTTGAAAGTAGCCGGTGAACAGGGGCCACAAAGCGAGTTGGGCTGAAATGTTATGTAGTAAAAAAACTACAACGCACATAACAATAACACCGATAGAAACCGGTGTCCGAGTGACTGCCTGCAGTTTTGGCTGCTGGTTCAAATATACCCTCCAGAGAGACCTTGCGCTGGTTTACAATAGTACAATGACTGAAAAAAACCGAGTTGACTCACATCATGTAAAAACGGCAGCGGATGTAAAAACCGTAGCGGTTTACGCCTCTTCCAGCTCTGCGCTTAAACCTGTCTACTTTGACGCTGCCAGGCGCACGGGCGAGATTTTGGCCCTTGCTGGGAAATCCATCATTTATGGTGCCGGGGGCGGTGGCCTGATGGGGGCAATGGCCGATGGCGCGCTCGACAAAAATGGAAAGGTCTATGGCGTGGTACCTCAGTTTCTACAGGATCTTGAATTAACCCATCGTGGTCTGACCAGCCTGAAGATAGTAGAGGGAATGCGTATTCGTAAACAGCTCATGCTGGAGGGTTCTCATGCCGTGGTGGCATTACCCGGTGGATCAGGCACCTATGAGGAATTGTTCGAGGCACTGACCATGAAACGGCTGGGCCGTTGGGTAGGCCCTATCATCATTGTCAACACCATTGGGTTTTACGACGGTCTGTTGCAATTTCTCCGTCACAGTGTGGAAGAGTGCTTTATGGGTAGCAATCATCTAAAAATGTGGTCAGTTGTTGATGAACCGGAACAGATTTTGGAGGCCATAGCAAGCTCCCCAAGCTGGAATAGTGATGCGCTACATTATGCCAATGTAACAACGGCGAACGCATGAGTGACAAGGTGCCAATTTCTATTCAAAAATTACCGGCAGCACGCGGATTGGCCTGGCTTTCCGGTAGTTGGCAACTGGTCAAAAGGCAGCCTTTACGCCTTTTACTGATCAGCCTGTTTTTTCAATTATTTCTGAGCTTTTCACAAGTCGAGGCAGTCGGATTGTTGATTGTCCTGTGTTTACCCATATTGAGTGCAGGCATGTTGCACGCCATCTTCCTGGTTGAGCAGAATGAAAAGCCCATACTGGCGGTGTTGTTCATGCCTTTTATTGCCAGGAAGAGTGTCAGCAGTCTGTTGCTGCTGGGTGGGATCGTAATTGTACTGGGGCTACTGATCGTATCGTTCACACTGGCCGGGCAAATGATTGATCTCGACCCCGAAATTCTCAAACGCATAGAGCAGGGTGATCTGGATGCGATACAACTCATCGATCCGCAAGTGCTGGAGAATGCAGTCTTGGCGATGGCGGTTGGTGCCGCGATCAGCGGGTGTTTAACCTATTTCTCGGTGCCGTTGATATGGTTTAGACAACAAGGTGTGCTCAACGCCCTGGTGACGGGCTTGAAGGCCATGGGCCGGAACTGGAAGCCACTGTTGGTCATTGGTTTATTGCTGGGAGTTCTGGCGGTGCCGATTGTCCTGCTGCTTGGTTCTTTTTACCTACTCACTGAAGGCGCTTCGTCTTCATGGTTGCTTTTTTTGTTGCTTTTGCTTGGTTCGCTGTTTCAACTATTGTTGTTCGGCACCCAGTACCTGGCGTTCAGGGATATTTTTGGTCTGGATGAGGCCACGGTGGGGCAGGGCAAGAAAAAGGCGGATCAGCTGGTTGCCTGATCTGTTTCGGCATCTTCTTCTTTTTCTTTTTCCGGAACCAGGATACGGGAAAATACAATTCCTATTTCGAACAATACCCACATTGGCAATGCCAACAGGGTTTGTGATATCACATCCGGTGGGGTCAGGACCATGCCGAGGGCAAATGCACCCACGATGATATAGGGTCGCCAGCCTGCCAGTTTGTCGGGTGTTGTGATACCTGTGGCCACGAGGATGATCGTCGCTATCGGTACTTCAAAAGTAATTCCAAACGCGAGGAAAAGCGTCATGACAAAATCGAGGTATTTGCTGATGTCCGTCATAACAGCAACGCCTTCGGGCGCGACGCGGGTCAAAAAACCAAATACCAGTGGAAAGACGACAAAATAGGCAAATGCGCAACCGGTGTAAAAAAGAAGGACTGAAGTGAGGAGTAAAGGCCGGGCCAGTCTTTTTTCGTGCTTGAACAGGGCCGGTGCAACAAATGCCCACAGTTGATACAAGACCACCGGTATCGAAATCATGATGGAGATCAGCAGTGTCAGTTTGAACGGTGTCAGGAACGGAGACGCCACATCAATGGCGATCATGCTGCTGCCTTCCGGCATTTGCGCCATCATCGGTGCTGCCAGGGTTTCGTAGAGATGACGTGAAAAGGGTAACAGTGCGATCAGTACAACCACCACGGACAGGCAGGCCTTAAGCAGACGACTTCGCAGTTCAACAAGATGTTGCAGGAAACTTAGCTCCTGGTCTTCTTCAGGTACTTCTTCTTCAGGTATTTCGGGTTTTTCGGATATTTCAGACATTTCATGCTTTTCCGCTATCTGACTCCTGGCCCGGGCCAGCTTTTGGAATGTCAGTTGATTCCGCAATCGGTTTGATGGTGTCGGATTCGCGCTTGTCCAGCTTGAAGCCCTGCATATCTGCCAGGTCTTTACCGATTTTCTTCAGTTCTTCAGAGGTCTTTTTAATAGGTGCAGCAATATCCGCTTCTGCCAATTCGGTCTCAATGGTACTGCGCAAGCTGACCCAACTTGACCTGGCTTTGCGCACAAAACCACCGAGGGTGCGGGCCACACCGGGCAGCCGTTCGGGGCCGAGCACGAGAAGGCCGATTAAGGCCAGAAGAAAAATCTCGGTAAAACCAACATCAAACATCGGTGTCAGTCGGGCGTGAGGCCGTAGCTTTTTCCTCTTTAATCTGCGGCTCTGCGGAGGTCTTTTCCGCTTTTGTCAATTTTTCAGGCTCAGTCTCTTCGGGCTCTTCCTCGATGCCTTTACGGAAACCTTTTACAGCACTGCCGAGATCGGATCCTATGTTACGTAGACGTTTGGTGCCGAAAACCAACATGACAATCACCAGCAGAATCAGGAGCTGGGTGACGCTTATTCCACCAATCATAATTTAACTCCGGTACTTTTTGAGTTTACGCAGTTTAGCCCAAACGAAAAGATTTGGCTGCAAAAACTGGTAGCTTTTTGGGATCAGGAAAGACGTTTGCGCAGGACGGTCATCCCGGCAAGCATCAAAATACATATTGCCAGCAGGCGTCCAGTCGGGTTCAACGTTGGAATAGCTTCGAGCTGGGACGTACCACTGCCTCCTCCGTCGACGTCGCCACTACAAGCAGATGGCGGGCTGATTGCCAGGCTTTCAAACCCAATTTCGCTGGTGCTGCTGACCAGGCTTGCACTTCCGGTAGACACGTCGATATTCAGAATCTGGCTGGGCAAGTCTTCAATTGAGTTGTTTATAATGCGGCGATCAGTAATAGCCCATAAACCGCCTTCACTATCAAACGCCATTCCACCCTGATTGTATTCTCCGGCTTCTTTACCCAGCGCGCCTATCAGCGTGGCAACTCCGGTTGTCTCGTCAATGCTGTACAAGTTTGGAGAATCCGTTTGACCATCCTGAAACTGACCGTTACCCAGTCCGTACAGCTTTGTTGGGTTGCCGTATGCCGCAATTGCGCTGATGTTTTCACCGAGAGCGCCTTCAGAACCTATGATTTCAGTTTTTCCGGTCAGATCAAGCCGGTATAAGGTTCGTGTTGAGACGGAGGTGACGAATAAAGAGCCGTCACAACTGAAGGTCATACCAAAATCATGGCCGCCGCCCGATTTGAATGTAGGTAATGGAATTTCATCTTGTAGTTTGACAGCGCCGGATGTGACACTAATGGGGAACAGCGTTTGGGAACTGTCGTCAATACCCCAAAGGGTACCATCAGGTGCGAATGCCAGACCTTCGGTGTCACGACGAATTTCGTCAACAATTCCTGTAGCCAGTTGGCCACGGCGTTGATCGATCCCGGTAAAGAGGTCGATCAGGTACAGGCTGTCTTCGGTGTCAAGGTTGCCACTGTCGGAATTGACGCTGTATGCCATAGGCTCACCATTCGCACTTACGGCAAATAGCGAAGCAACTATGAATAAGGCAAAGCGAAAATATTTATACATACAGGCAACGTCCAGCCTTGTTGCATAAGCAACTGGAAGGTCATGCTATCAGAAAAAATAACAATTACAAAGTCTTATGTAAACTATTTTGGATGGGAAAAAAACTGTTGCGAAATTACAACACACCGGTCTGGCAAGACAATTTGGCCTGAAATCATGGGGCCATAGCTGAAAGTGTATGAAAGCAGTGTTTTAGCGACAATAGCACGTGGCAAAGACTTGTGTGCTTGAATGGCCGGACGGGTGATAATATATTCTGTCGTATTTTGACAACAAAAATAGTTTTTACATTCATCCGCGTTCCTGGGGTAAAAAATGAATCCCATGGTTGTTTTCAGATATTGCGTAAAGCAGCCGCTGAGTTCACAATTCAGATATGGATATTTTCAGGGTTTTTCAGGTAGAAGCAGCTCACCGGCTGCCAAATGTACCCGAGGGGCATAAATGCGCCCGATTACACGGCCATTCGTTCCGTATCGAAGTGCATGTATCAGGTCCGGTCGGGGAAGAGGATGGTTGGGTGATGGATTTCGCAGAGCTGCGACGGATTTTCCAGCCGGTATTTGACCGGCTGGACCATCATTACCTGAATGAGATTGAAGGGCTTGAAAACCCGACCAGCGAAAATCTGGCTCGGTGGATTTGGTTGCAATTAAAACCCGGTCTTGAGGGATTAAGCAAAATTATTGTGCAGGAAACCTGCAACGCCGGTTGTATTTATTACGGCGAGTGAACCCGCCGAATAAGAAAATCTATACTACGAGTTTCCGCTACAGCACCCATTCTTGTTTTCACAAAAGGGTTTCTTACTAGACTTGCCGCAGCGGCACAATGCACCATTCACGGTGATGCATTCCTGGCCTCGCTTATTGTAAATTTTCAGATAACCGCGGAATTTCAGCGGTCCGTTCTTTACACAGGTCACAGTAATATTTTGCGGCCGGCTGACGGGCATCCAGTCTGATAACTGCGAT
>CBDTVF010000009.1:0-21962 GCA_965363775.1 uncultured Gammaproteobacteria bacterium | reverse complement strand
GGCTTACATGTCTCCATCAACGCCGGTGAAAGCTGGACAAAATTTACTGCCGGCTTGCCTACTGTTTCAGTCATGGATATGGCCATACAGGAACGTGAAAGCGACCTGGTTCTGGGCACCCATGGCCGGGCGGCCTATGTCATTGATGATTTCAGTGCTCTGCGGAACCTGTCAGCTGAGGATTTCGAGGCACGACTGAAGGTCTTGTCCGTTTCACCCGGCCAGCAATATAATGCCCGGCAATCACCCTCTTCCCGTTTTACAGGTTCTGGTGAATTCCGCGCAGACAATGAGCCATATGGTGTCATGTTGACATTCATGGCCAGTGGAGAAGATCTTCCACATCCTGATGCAAAAGCTGAAAGGACCCGGAAAATTGGTCTGCGCGAAGCAGCGGCCAGGTCCGGAGTACAAAAAGACGAGCAAGGGCAAGATAAAGAGGCATCCAAACCAACCCGGCTTTCAGTCACAATTAAGGATGCTGATGGTGAGACCATCCGTTCTTACAAGACCGACGTGTATCAGGGCATTAACCGGTTGACCTGGTCTATGCAAAGGGACGGTATCAGACCCGTATCTACCGACAAACAGAAAGAGCCTGATAACGGTCTGCCAGCAGGCCCAATGGTCTTGCCTGGTCACTACGAAATTACCGTTGAACTCGCAGAATCCAGCGCCACAACCTCAGTGGAAATACTCAAAGACCCACGTAGTCCTTATTCCATGGAAGACCTGCAAGCCAATTACGATGCACGTTTGTCATTAATGACCATGCAGGACACCGCCAATCGGGCCCTGCGACAGATTAACGCGGCGCGTGCTGATATTGAAACCATCAACAGACTGTTGAGCCAACAACTCGAGCAGAACGAGGATGAGAATCTTGAAGCGCTCAAAAAGCAGACTGAAGAGGTCAAGACGGCGCTGGATGAACTTGAAAAGCTTTACAGGACACCGAAAAATACCAAGGGTATCACCTATGACGGCGATACGGTTGCAGCAAAACTGGGTGCGGCCGGTTCCTATGTACGCCCGGGTAATGGTGCACCTTCAGCAACTGCGGAGAACTATTTTGAAATGCTGCGTTCCTCGCTGGCCCTCGCAACTGACAAGGTTAATACCTTTATGGCTGGAGACCTGGCAAAATTGCGTGAAAGGGTGAACAGCGCCGGAATTACCCTGCTTAGTGTCAATGAAGCCATAACATTACCGGAATAGCTTTTACATAAATCAAATGGTCTTAAGCTGACATCAGGCTATTTTTCGAGCACGTATAGCTGCCAAAGATCCTTACGGGTCATTTGCAAAAAAGGACTCATAGCAAGGCAGCCTGTTTTTCCGATGCTATTCTCAAGATAATGCATCTCTTCAAACTTGGCCCTGGTACGCTCCCCTACTGGTGTGTCCAGGCCATTCTCACGCATCATCAAGACACCCTTGGCACGCAACGCCAACTCCGTGTAGAGACGGATGTAACAAAGCATATCCACGACTACAGGCCCTTCAAACTTTTGTTTCAAGTCCTGGAGAAACCGACCAATTCTTGATTCAGTAAATCCAGGAGAATTTATCTGCTCCAACAGCATTGCATCTTCGTCAAAGTCGACTTCCAGCCATTCATGCATGGCATGGGCGCCTTTCTGGAATACAAGGAGAAAAACAGGTGGTAAAACCACCAGTGTGCCAATAGTGGTCAAAATGGGGGTGCCGGGAAAGTGATTGAACGCAGAGTGGATGGTAATTGCTACAATGAATCCGGGCAAATACAGTAGCGGGTTGATCTTCATGCTGCGTTCTGTCAGCACCTGCGCCATGACACCAAACAAGGCCATAACCCCCCCGTGCATGATGGCAGTCCCGAACCCGCGAACAACCCATACCGCAATATGGGCATCGGATGCCAGGTAAAGATAATAGAAATTCTCGACCACGCCAAAACCGGCACCTACGGCAAACCCCAAAATCGCGGCATCGACCAAAAAACCGATACGATTGGTCCTGAACAGGAAGATCATCACGGATGCCTTCAGACCTTCTTCAAGAATGGGGGCAGCATATCGGGAGTAGGTTTGGAGATTCCAGTCCAACATACCAATGGCATAACCATTGAGCCAGTAACCGGCGATTGGTAACAGGGCGCCTGCCAGAATGACCCACAGGATGGTACGGAAGCTGACCAGCTTGTAACTGTCCATATATAAGAGGACGACAAGAAATATCAATACCGGTGACAGCCCCACGGTCGCCTTGATGAGCAGATCACCCAACATTTTTCGTCCTGATTATTTCTAGAATTCCCATGCAGCGCTATTCTGCGCGATAAGCCGGCAGTTTGCACTCACGCTGCAGGGTTATTGAACCTGTTATAAAATTTTCAGCGATATCATAATTTCATCGTCACGTTTTTCACCACTTTGGAAGCCGGCAGCATAACCAGCAGACAGCGTCATCGCATGCCGGTGGCTTAAGGTAAAGTGCAGATCCAACTGGAAGCCGGCACTGGTGAAGGTGCGTTCAAATCGCTGACCAGGGTCGGTAATCAGTCCAGCGACAAAAATAGCAGGGCGAACCCAACTCAGATAGAGACCTGGAGATCCCAGCGAGCGGAACCGTATAGGCGGCAAGTTCCATTCAGCCACGGATTTTACAAAGTCCCGTGCTCCGATGGCATCGATTTCGAACCCGGGCATGCTGTAATACTTGCGGTAGCGTTTGACTTCCCGGTCATCCACATAGTTATTGCCAAAACCTCCAAAGTAATAATTGGTCAACGTATTCAGACGGTTGCCATTGGCGCTGCCGGCGGCATTATAGAACCAAACCGAGGAGTGCTTCCATGGCAGTGCAAAACCAAAATCCAGCCCCAGGCGAAGTTTGGGTATGGTGTCGTTATTGGCATGATCAACCATTGCAATCACATCCCAGCGCCAGCCTTTTTCGTGATCAACTGCGCCCAGCGACTTACGCGTATTGCTATAGTTGAATTCCACTTGCCCGTGCAAGATATCTTCAAAAAATAATGTCGGCACATTCTGATTATTCGGCAAGGTGTCAAGGCCTTTGAAGTAAGCCACATCTGCAGAAAAATCGAGCTGTCTGGGATTGTCATAAATCAATGCTTTTTCGTATCCGACCATAAAAGCGTCACCCTTTCGACTGCGTTTTGTCGGACCAAAAAGATCGTAAAAATCTGCATCATTGTGCCGGTAACGGGCGTGCCAGTTCAGCGCCCGGTATTCAACGTTGATATGGAGTCTCTCGTCGGACTCGACCTCACTGTCCAATGAATAAGAGGCACTGATATCAAGACTGTGAAATTGCACCGGATCATGAAACCTGACGACATAACCCAATGCAACGGAATCCCTGTAACCTTCGATGATCGGATAGTGGGAGCCTAAGCCCAACTCCTTAATAGGTCTGTATTTACCTTGATGGGTAATCTTTTCTTCATAGTCCACATCACGCAATGTTTTGACCACCGACCATTGATGAACGTCGGGGTTTTTCTTGGCAAACTCAGCACCCAAAAAGGTTATTGCACTGAGATCTTCAAGCGGTACCGGATCAATGATGGCCGGCACAAATCCCTGGCCAGTGTATTCGAACACCATCAGGGACCCATCCTGCATAGGAATTGGCCGGAAAAACCCTGTTTCGGCATTACTGACTGCTTCCAACTCATGGGTAGCGAGTTCATAACGAAATATATTGGACACACCGGTTAGATACGAACTGCCAAAAAGGTATTTCCCGTCTGGCGAAAACACAAATCCTTCGGGAACAGCGATACCAAAATCAAATTGAGTGACTGCCTGAGTGTCACCTTCTTTCAAGTCAGATATACGATATACCTTGAGAAATTGATCACCGTTTATCTCACCAATAGAAACCGAAATGAGCGTTCCATCCGGTGAAACATCCATCTCATAGGCCACCTGCCCCTGTGGCCAGGTATATATTTGATTCCATTCGGTATATGGATGAGGGATCCGTACCAGCGAAACATAACCATTCAAATGTCGCAAACCCAGTAATGACTGATCCGCCTTGTTGAAGGCCAGGTCCCCGATACGGGCATCCTTGATCAACATTTCCTTTTTTCCGGAACGAACGTCAATGGCCATCAGATCGCGGTAGCCAAAATTATCGGCCGTATAGAAAAACGTTTTGCTTTGAGCATCCCACGCAGGCGATGTCACCCGGTAGAGCATCGGGCCTTTTATATCGGCCAGTATCTCAAGCTCCCCGTCTTGCAGGGACAATAAACCAACGTGTGCAACTACCCCAGGTAAACGAAAACCAGCAACCAGTTGCTGGGACTCCTCATCAATAAAGGCGCGCGACACAGATCCCAGCGGTTCCTTGATCAATGGCTTTGCAGGCGTTAACGCTTGCTGCCGGACTCTTGATAAGTTGGCATGCTGAAAGGCTTTTTCAAAAACGATCCAATTATCCCAGACGGCCTCCAGATCTTTGCCAAACACCTGTTCAAACTGTTTGGAATAATACCGCTCACTGTCTTCACCACGTTTCAGCCAATCAATCACATGCTGGGGAGAATACGTCAGTGCGAGATAAGTCATAAAGCGCGTGCCATACAGGTAGGCATTCGCCCCCACCTGAAAATCCACCTCCGTACCTTCAGATACCAGACCCAGATTACTGTAGAAATGCGCATCATCACGAACCATGGCCCGGAATACCATTTCGTCGTAGGCACCCTGTGCCCGCCCGATACCGCCTGACAACCAGGTTTCCATAAAGGTTGCACTGCCTTCCGCGTACCATCGGGGAGAACTGCGTCGCGGCGTGGTCAGATAGTTGTATATGATGGTTTCAGGATGTTCGTCCGTTTGTACAACCTTGCCACCAAAGAAACGTCGCCATTTTCGATCCTGCTGGTTGGAAACATCCATGGTCGCAATGTGGACCAGCTCATGGTTCATCAACATAAAGAACCGTTCACTGCTGGGCATGGTTTCAAGCGTGCGACTTTTTGGTGCGATATCGATCATGACCAGATTTCCTGGCGACACCAACGCTGCACCATTTCCGTAATCGGTGAAGTCACTCAGCAATATGGTGGTTTTGTCGTAAGGTTCCCAATCGAAAATATATTTTTGGAATTCCAGTGAATTGTGGAACGTGCGGGTGATATGAGGTACCAGGTAGGTTTGAAAAGGGTCGAAATACAGCAACCGTAATTCGTCTGTTTCCAGTAAGTCCGTTTCAAATGGCGCCGCGCTGATCTGTCCGCTCAGCAGGCAGGAAAATAAAAAAACCACGAGCTTGCGCTTGCTCACCGCCTATCTCCTTCTAATTATTATTGTGACCAAGCATACTACTAATCAGGAATCTGTACATTCAAGGCCAAAAAAAACCGCCTGCAAAAGCAGGCGGTTTAGGCAGAATCAGAGCAATGAGAGACTAATCTCAGATTTACCTGATCGCATTCCGAAGTGCGTCGTTTTGTAAAGCGTTACGGAAGGCGTCGTTTGACAGCGCATTGCGGAAAGCGTCGTTCGCCATTGCATTGCGGAAAGCGTCACTTGACAGCGCATTACGGAAAGCATCGTTGGACAAAGCGTTACGGAAAGCATCATTTGACAAGGCGTTACGGAAAGCATCATTTGACAGTGCATTACGGAAGGCGTCATTTGACAATGCGTTACGGAAGGCATCATTTGACAGCGCGTTGCGGAAGGCATCATTTGACAATGCGTTACGGAAGGCGTCATTTGACAATGCGTTACGGAAAGCGTCATTTGACAGTGCGTTACGGAAAGCGTCATTTGACAGTGCGTTGCGGAAAGCGTCATTTGACAATGCGTTGCGGAAAGCGTCATTTGACAGTGCGTTGCGGAAGGCATCATTTGACAAGGCGTTACGGAAGGCATCATTTGACAAGGCGTTACGGAAAGCGTCATTCGACAATGCATTCTGGAAAGCGTCATTCGATAACATGTTACGGAATGCATCACTTGACAGTGCATTACGGAAAGCTTCATTTGACAGCGCGTTGCGGAAAGCATCATTTGACAATGCGTTGCGGAAGGCGTCATTTGACATTGCGTTACGGAAGGCCTCGTTGGACATGGCATTTTGCATCGCTTCGCTTTCCATTGCGTTCTGGAAGGCATCACCCTGGTTGGCTAAAGCATTCCTGAATGCATCATTTGACAAGGCGTTACGAAATGCTTCATTGGCAAACGCGTTACGGAAGGCGTCATTTGACAATGCGTTACGGAAGGCGTCATTTGACAATGCGTTACGGAAAGCGTCATTTGACAATGCGTTACGGAAGGCCTCATTTGACAGCGCGTTGCGGAAAGCATCATTTGACAATGCGTTACGGAAGGCGTCATTCGACAAGGCGTTACGGAAGGCGTCATTTGACAAGGCGTTACGGAAAGCATCATTTGACAATGCATTGCGGAAGGCATCATTTGACAGCGCGTTACGGAAGGCATCATTTGACAATGCGTTTCGGAAAGCCTCATTAGATAATGCGTTGCGGAAGGCATCATTTTCCAGTGCATTACGGAAAGCGTCATTTGACAAGGCATTACGGAAAGCATCATTTGACAGCATGTTGCGGAAAGCATCATTCGACAGGGCATTACGGAATGCTTCATTCGATAATGCATTACGGAACGCTTCATTGGAAAGCGCATTGCGGAATGCATCACTGGCCATCGCATTGCGGAAGGCATCATTTGACAGTGCGTTCGCAAAAGCTTCATCGGTCACAATGAGCTGATAAACATCGGTTTGCATCAACTCGGCAACACTCTGATCGCCAAACTGAACATCTTCACTGTTGATCTGCTCTCCACGGTATCTTTCTGCAGGAACAATCGTTCCAGAGACTTGATCACTATCAGCCGGGAAATCTCCACCCAGGTAAGCAACACCGCCTATGACGATTGCCAACGCGGCTACCACTATCAGGGTCTTCTGATTGTTCATGCTCATATACCTTGCTCCTCTTATAATTTAAATCATCAAGACCGCTGCGGGTCTCTGATTCTAATACCACCCTGAATCAAAAAAGTTGGTGGCTATGAAAATAATTAATGAATCTTACTGCTGTGAAACACTCAACTCGGCCTCACGAACCAACTTATTATTTGCAAAAAATTTCAAATTCAGAGGTTTGGTTTGCTCATGTACCGACGTACGTCTCAACCTCATTGTGTAGTGCTGCTCACCACTGCTGATGAGATTGACAGAACCATCTGACTCATTAATCACACCCCTGTCGTCCTGCATGGGAGTAATGTCTTCAAATGCCAGGCCCCTTTTGGAAAAATTCACGACGACTTCTGCAGGCCCATCCGAATTCAGTTGTATATCAAGAACAAATAATTCATCGGTGTTCCTTAGTTCTACAACACCACTCAGTACATCCGTATTAAGAAGTATAGACCCTAATATGTCTTCCTGGTTTGTCAGCGGATTTTTCACCATGGTGCCGACCATGTTTGCGCTGTCCTGATCGCTAATCGGTTCAGACCCCATTTCATAAACGCCAACGGTCAATACCACGCCGGCCGCCAGGGCGAAACCGGTACGCAACCAGTTGCTATTCAACCAGCTGCCGAACAAGCCATGTTTCCCGTCAGAAGCATTGTTCACTACAGGCAACCTGACCTGTTTCTCAATGACATTTTGCAGATAATCAGGTGGTTCACGTTCGGGTACCTGGTCCAAAAGACTACTGATTGCAGTGAGTTCTTCGTTGAGGTCACGCACCTGTTCAGAACTGGCCATCAAGCGGTCAAGTTCAGCCTGCTCTGTTGCGTTGAGTTCACCATCTACGCTTCCGTTCAACAGGTCGTATACATGTTGATCGATCAGAGGTTTATCGTTGTTGGAATGTTCATTCATGACTGCCCGCATCCTTGATTCTGGCTTGCGTCATTCTGGAGTGTTTTTTTCATTAACTGGCGGGCGGAATACAGCCTGGACTTCACGGTTTTTACAGGCAATTGCAATATTTCACTGATCTGCTGATAGCTACAGCCTGAAATGTGCTTTAGAACAACTACCGTTCTGTAATCTGCGCTCAGCAACATCAGTGCACCCTGTACCCGGTTGCAGAGCCTTTTTGAATCCAGATCTTCTGCAGGACCTTGCCACGGTGAAACCTGGCTGTCATCCAGAGGCTCCTGCTTTTTGCGTTTTTTAACCTGGTTAAGAGCTTCATTGATTGCTATCCGGTATACCCAGCTGAAAAATTTGAATTTCGGATCGTAGTCAGCGATATGCTCAAACACCTTGAGAAATACTGTTTGAGTGGTATCTGCTGCGTCATCCGTATTCCCCAGTATGCGATAGGCTGCGTTGTAAACAGGCCGTTGATATTGGCTAACCAGTTGCGACATCGCATTCCGGTCACCCCGCTTACAGTCGTTTACAAGGGCTGCATCCTTGTCCTTATACATAACTACATGCCTGGACAGGAAAAGTTGGTGGGAACATGTAGATTATTTTCATGGGCAGCTGGAATTCTGCAATTAGTCACTCGCTGGGACAATCTCAAACAACTTATCAAAGCCGGAATAACAGAAAATATCGTGGATGTGATTATTAACATTAATCAACTTGATACCGCTACCGGAAGCCATCAGGCGCTTGTGGGTTTTCAGTAACACACCCAAGCCCGCACTGGATACATAGGCGAGCTTCGACATGTCCAGCACACACTGGCCTTCGACCTGGTCCAGAAAATTCTGTGCCTTGACTGCCTGGGCTGCATCCAGACGTCCACCCACTGAAACAATGCCATCGTCGACAATTTCAATTTCAAACATCGTTTATTTCCTATCTATTATAAAGGTGATCTTGCTCTGCCGGTTCCGGTATTGATAATGAATGGAATCGACCATTTTGAGTACCAGGTACAGACCCAGTCCGCCTGGTGTTCGCTCGTCCAAAGGCGCGTCTACATCAACGCCTCCAGTACTGGTCGGGTCAAATCTCTCCACGTCATAATCCGTCAGGCTGACCTCAATACCATGCTCATGCGACACCATCTGGATCAGAATATCCTCATTGGACTCAGTATTGTATGTCACCATATTGACGAACAACTCTTCGGTTGCCAAGTCAACTACGTTGCGCAGATTCGATTCCAGTCCTTCTTTGAGGAACATGGATTCCGTCATTGACACAATATTCTTGAGTTCATTAAAGCTGCGTTTGAATTTTTGTTCCATCTTTTTCTTCCTTTATCGAAACTGGCGGCAAGCTATTATTCCGGCAAACGACGAACGAGCACCAACGTTATGTCATCGGCCTGTGGTGCGTCACCACCAAATTCCATGGCCGCCTCAATCAAGAGTTTGCTCAAGCCGGCCATTGATAATTGATGGCTGGTTCTGAAAATTTCAGCCACCCCATCTTCACCGAATTCTTCTCCCTCAAGATTGGCGTACTCGTAAACACCATCCGAAATCAGCCCGAGAATATCACCCTGTTCCAGGCTCAGGTCAGCAGACTCCTGCCTATTATCAATATCCATGATGCCTACAGGGAAGTTGGTCGGCTTGTGCCAGTGACAGCTCTTATCCGCAGCCCGGAAATGCAATATGGGTCCCTGCCCGCCCGAATGATAATTGACGCGATGTGTTGCCGGATCAAGAAACCCCATAAAGGCGGTGATGAACCGATCATCGGGCAGGTCCTCGGCAAGCTGATTGTTCACGTGCATATAAGCATTGTCCAGGTCGGCACCGAGTCTGAACGCAACCCGCAGCATGGCTTGCATCTGCGTGGCTGATAACGCCGGACCAAAACCATGACCCGTGGCATCTCCCAACAACATGAACAAACGGTCTTCCAGTACCACCAGGTCAAACAAATCACCACCGGTATGGTCGGTCGGCTTAAAATCTCCATGCAGGTCGTAACCTTCAACATCGGGCATGGTATCCGGCAAAGTGCTCATCTGGATATCACGTGCTACCGCGACTTCCTTGCTGAGTATTGCATTGGCAAGCAATTCATCGGTCATGTATGAATGCTGAATAGCCACCGCGGCCTGCGCCGCCAGTGCCGGCCCGACCCATTCATCATGTTCATCAAACTGACCGACTTCTGCACCCAGCCATTGCATTACACCCAATAATGAGTCATCCGAACCGAGGATGGGGATGTTTAACAGGGAACGTGTTTCGCCACCTTCGATTTGAATAGGGTGCTCAAGAAACAAGCCGTCATCCCGGCACTCGTGGATATTGCTGATCGAAAGATCACTTGCACACTTTCCGGCCCAACCCTCACCGATCGTCAGTTTGGCCGGGTTATCGCTGGCCGGAACCACCTTTACGAGTTGCCGGGAACTCTGATCCAGCAACCACAACACACCGGTTTCAGCAACAATCGCCACCTTGCCAACCTCGATTATTTCGCGCAAAAGCTCCGGCCTTGCCTCCGGTGCTGCAAGGCGGTGCATGATATCAAGAATGCTTACAAGTGATTCGCGGGTAATCTCGTTTGGGTTAGCGAGGTGCTTCATAAATTGCTACTTATTTGTTATTTACTGATAAATATAACAAATTTATGCACAGGATGTTATGCACAGGACGTTATGCACAGGACGTGCGGTACTTCGCGAAAGAGCACATGGATGTGAGGCGCGAAGCCTTTCAAGCTAGCGAAAGAGCACATGGATGTGCGGCGCGAAGCCTTTCAAGCTGGCACCAGCATTGAATATCAAACCAAATCACGCGGCAGTCATTAAATGCCGCTCTGAGCACCTTTTACTCTATGAGATCAGCACCCGCCATTCACCGCGACATGGGCATCTCTCTCCTGAGATACATCGTAGACTCACCCCAATCAACCAACCTCAACCACCAAACGCTGCAAAAGCCCCAACAAATAATCAACATTATCCAGATGAGTCCGGAAATGCAAAACAGCCAAACGCAGTACAAACTTGTCATCAATCAATGTCGAACTGATAAACACTTTTCCATCTGCCCGGATCGCTTCAACCAGTCGCTCATTAAATTCATTTTGGTCGCCCTGATCGGGAAGAAAGCGGAAAGTTGCCACTGACAACTCCGGATACGGTCCCACTTCCCATCCCGGCAATTTCTCCAACTCTTCATGAAAATACCGGGCCAGCCAGATTTTCTCCGCCAAAGCCGCGCGAAATGGCGCCAGCCCGAATAACTTCAAAGGCAACCAGAAACGCAACCCCCTGAAGGGGCGTGACAGTTCCAGTGACAAATCTGCCGGCGAGTAGTGCCCATCGGTATTGCTCGCGTCCTGCATATAGTCAGCTTCGTAACTCTGTGACCGCGCCAGCCATTCAACATCCCTGACCAAAACCGCGCCCGACCCATAGGGAAGAAACATACCTTTGTGGGGATCCAGTACGATGGAATGTGCTCTATCGAGATCACGTAACACTTGCCTGCCCTCTTCGCAAAGCAGGAAAAACCCGCCATAGGCCGCATCAACATGCAGCCATAGGCCATGTTGCTCAGCCAGCGCTGCTATTTCAGAGATGGGGTCCACGGCACCGGTATCAGTGGTGCCCGCTGAAGCCGTGACCAGCCAGGGTCGCAATCCGGCAGCCTGATCCTGCAAGATCATTTCCTCCAGCGCAGGCACGTCCATCCTGAACTGATCGTCCATTGGCACATGGCGCTTTTGGCACTCGCCCAAACCGGCGGCGCGTATTGATTTATCTACGCAATGATGCGTATCTGCAGTCATGTAAATACAACTGTTTTCAATATCCCGGGAACGAATACCCATTGTTTCCCGTGCGGCTATGATCGCTGTCAGGTTTGCAATGCTGCCACCCGAGGTCAGATCACCGCCTGATGTTGCAGGATAACCAACCAACCGGGTCATCCACTGTACCAGGTGTTGCTCCATTTTTGCCGCACCGGGGGACGCATAAGAAATACCTGAATAACGATTGGTTACATCGGCGAGGAAATCACCCAGAGCAGAAGGATAAATACCCCCACCGGGCATGTAACCCAGGTGGCCACCGGAAGCAGGATTAATACCTTCTGTATTCACTGCCTTATCCAGTGTTCCCAACAAATCTGCCAAGTCCTCAGCCACTTCACCAAATGGCTGATCCAATAAATCACTTAAACCACCGTCCACTTCAAAAGCCTTCATGCCTGGCAGTTTTTCCAGAAATGATTCTGCATAATCAATCGCTTGCTCTGTCATATTTTTTCGCTGGCCTGCAGCCGGATCAAGCATGACGGCCATCTTTTCAAGTTGCTCTAATCTATTCCGCATTTTAAAAACCCGTTTCTGGATTGATTTCTGTAATTAAGGGATTCATCGATATATCATCGATACATTATTTCAGACTTGGGCCTTAAAAAGGATACAAAATGACCCGATTGGAGAAAGAAAAAGAAGATCAGACCGGGGTTCGATCGGAAGAATTCGCCGAAGTCGTGCTTGAACTCGGCCGGGGCCTATTATGAGCAAGACTCAGCCAACTATTAGAACACCCGGGAAAACCATCGCAATTGCAGGTAACATCGGCACGGGCAAGTCATCACTGGTTGAATTCCTGACCCGGACTTACGGAATTCAGCCATTTTACGAACCCAATGACGAAAATCCTTACCTTCCCGATTTTTACCAGGATATGAACCGTTGGTCTTTCCACTCCCAGCTCTATTTCTTAAGCAACAAATTTCGCATGCACCGGCAATTGGACAAGATGTCCGGTGTTGTCGTGCTGGACCGGACCATTTATGAGGATGCGGAAATCTTCGCCACAGCACTGCACAAGATGCGCAATTTTACTGGACGCGACTGGGATACCTACTGGAATTTCTACCAGATCATACTTGATGCTATCCGGCCACCTGACCTGATGATTTACCTGCGTTGCTCCATGCGCACACTCCGCAAGCGCATTCGCTTGCGTGGTCGGACAATGGAACAGGATATACCACTCTCATACCTGAAAAGACTGGAGGGTCTGTACGAACAGTGGCTAAGCTCATACGAGTTCAGCGAGGTGCTGGTTCTTGAAACCGACAAACTCGATTACATCAATGATATGGTGGATTGCCTCGATGTGATGGAACGGGTAGAAGCCTTATTGCCTGCTACACTCAAACGCTCTGAATAGTCCCACACGATATAACATTGTTTTTATGTATTTTTATTCACGCAAACTTGGCTATAGCCACTTTACCATTCTGGCTATAGCCACTTTGCCATTCTGGCTATAGCCACTTTGCCATTCTGGCTAAAAACAAAAAGGCGTCACTCCAAGTGGCTATCAGAAGCCAATTGGAATAACGCCTTGGTTCGATTTAATATCTGAATGCCTCGTAAAAATTCTGTATATCACCAACCCCAGGGAACTTTGAAGTTACCATTGAGTTTTCTGAATTTGGCTTTTCCTGCTTGCGTACCACGAGGTCTTTTCAGAAATATATACCCCTTCTGAGTCCTCTGTGCCCCCGGTATTGTCTTACCATTGCGACCGATCAACGGTTGTTTAAGAACATCCCAGCCGAAAAACTTACGATATAGCCTGAACACAATATAGACCAGTAGCAACCTGGGTAAAATAATTACTATACTTTCAAACATATTACTATCTCCTCAAATGTAGTCCTTTGATTGCGGGACCACTAAATGATCAGAATGGCCTATAAAGGCTATCCTCAAATCACTTTAGGGAGACTTTAGCGTTTACGGGAAATCCGCAAACCACTATTCCATGTCAAAAATTTCTCCGGTCATCCAACCGGGAAAACCTCACCAATCACTGGCGATTGACTGAACAGGCACCATGCCTGTTAGCTGTTTTGGTTCTTTTTATACTGAGGGGATACACAGCAGTCTGATTTTTTAAAACCCCATTAAAATCACACTTACTTCGGAGGGGTTCCCCAACCCTTCGTACACCTGAATCGTTTATTCCTGTGTATGTCTAATATATAGCATAGACCATGAGTCAATCAATTACTTTATGACACAAGTCATGGAAATGCTCAAAACATTACCATCAATCGGCCGATTCAATGTCTGTAAATGACGGTACTTCAGCACTGCGTATGTGCTCGAAAATGAGCTCGGTTTCAATATGTGACACTTCCTCGCGTGAAGTAAATGCCGTCATCGCAAGGTGGCGCAGGTGATCCGAGTCGCGGGCCCAGACATGAATCAGGAAATCGATTGGCCCGGCGACATGATAAAACTGAACCACCTCTGGCAAACTCAACGCATGCCGGTGGAAAGCTTCCACATCCGGCTTGAAGTGACGTATCAACCTCACCGCAATCATGGCCTGGATACCCACACCCAGACTTGCCGGATCGATTTCCGCATGAAAACCGCTGATTACACCAGAATTCTGCAAAACCCGAATTCGCACCAGGCAGGTTGAAGCTGCCAGGCCAACCTTACGGGCGATCTCTTTGTTGGAAATACGAGCATTATTTTGTAACAGAGTCAGAATTTCGTAGTCAATTCGATCCAATGTCCTTTTCATCACAATAATCCGTATATTATTCGTTGATATCAACTGAATAGGAATATTATTCTATAATAGCTAACAACACCAGAAGATATGACACCCTCCAGTTCAATAGAAATGTACCTGGATGGATCTGCAATCAAACTCGAACCCGGGAGGCGCCATCGGCGTAAATCTTATGAAACATCGTAACCCAGTAGAAACCCTGGCCAATACACGACATGAATTTGGTGAGCACGGTGGCGTTAACATGTCCGTGGAAGCCAGTACCACTTTCACGGTCATGCATTCAGACACGATGCCGGATCTCTTTGGTGGAAAAAAAGGACCCGATCAAGGCGGTTGTTATCTCTATGGACGTCACTTCAACCCGACGGTTTACAACCTTGGCAAACAACTCGCAGCGTTGGAAGGCACCGAGGCGGCCTATTGTACGGCCAGCGGTATGGCAGCCATTTCGGCAACCATGATGCAACTGTGTGATGCCGGCGACCACATCGTATCTTCAAACACGGTTTACGGTGGCACCTATGCTTTATTCCATGACCTGCTACCGCCCAAAACCGGTATCACCACCACTTTGGTCGATATCTCGGATCTGGATGCGGTTGAGGCTGCTATCACTGATCGCACACGTGCGATATATACCGAGAGCATAGCCAACCCTACCCTGCGTGTTGCTGATATTCCACGCCTGGGCGAAATTGCCAGGCGGCATGGTATAAAACTCGTGGTGGACAATACCTTCAGCCCGCTGATCCTCAGCCCCAAAAAGCTGGGGGCTGACATCGTTATACATAGTATGACCAAGTTCATCAGTGGTGCATCCGATTATATAGCCGGTGCCATTTGTGCTGATGCTGAATTCATCCAGCAATTGATGGACCTGCACACCGGTATGCTGATGATTCTTGGCCCAACCATGGATCCACAAGTCGCTTTCAACATCAACTTGCGTATACCCCACTTGCCATTGCGCATGACCGAACATAGTCAACGCACACAATTGTTTGCTGAACGACTGCACGCAATGGGTATGACGGTTACCTACCCTGGCCTGTCTGACCACCCGGATCATGCATTGATGAGCGAACTACATTGTCCGGATTATGGTTACGGCGGCATCCTGACACTGGATATGGGCACCGTAGAACGTGCCTACGAGTTACTGGATCTGCTGCAGAATGAATACCGCTTTGGTTATGTCGCTGTCAGCCTCGGATATTTCGATACCCTGATGTCCTGTTCCGGTAGCAGCACTTCCAGTGAAATGACGGATGAAGACAAAACCGCTGCACATATATCACCGGGTCTTGTACGTTTATCAATTGGCTACACCGGTACCGTCGAGCAACGTTGGAACCAATTGGTTGAGGCGCTTGAAAGAATCAATGCGATTCCGGAAAAACTTAGCGCGTAAGCAACCAAGACCTTACCAGGGCAACTGTTCGCCTTCCGCGTGCCAGAAACTTCCGGTAGTGGCCAAATCCAGGGCTTCCATACGCTGAATCAATCCGGCGGCTGAATGCTCAGTTGGCACGCCTCTGCCACCAGTCATATCGGTCGCCACCATACCCGGATGTAGTAGCGCTACGGCTACACCCCGGTCTTTCAGGTCGCGTGCAAGACTCATACCCGCCATATTCACGGCAGCCTTGGACATACGGTATCCGTAGTAGCTGCCTGAAGTGTTATCTTCGATCGAACCCATGCGACTGGTTACGATGCCGACTTTGGACCCTGAGGGCAGATTTGGTAATAGTCCAGCTGTGGTACGCAGGGGGCCCAATGCATTAACCCTGAACTGTTGCTCCATGGTGCCAAAATCAAGACTATCCAGACTTTCAACCGATAAAATACCGGCATTATTGATCAGCCAGTCGAGCTTTTCGTCACCCAGTTGCGATTGCAACGAGCTGATGGACTGATCTGTGCAAACATCAATACCCTCAATCACACGCAGCTTCAAAGACTGCAACTCTTCGCTGGCTGTTCGGCAAACAGCAATCACCTCATCACCCCGCGACAACAACTGCTTGCTTAGCTCCAGACCGATGCCCCGATTGGCACCCGTGATCAAAATCTTGCTCATTTCTGCACTCCTGTTAGTTGTTTTTCACGCCATTTCATGAACTGACTTTTTGTAACCCGCCATCTGTATTCAACGCAGCACACTGATATACTGGTTTGATCTTGATTCAGTCAGTGAAACTGTTATGAAAACCCGTTCCAAATCGAATAATTTTATTGCAATATTGATCGCGGTCATTCTCTTCACCATCGGCTTTTTGCTATATTTTATTCACGAACAGTCACAATCCAGCGAACAAAAAGAGCTGGGGCAGACCAAAACACCCAGTGCCATTGTCACTAAGTATCATGCTGGCTAAGTATCCTGCTGGCCCATTTTCGTCGTAGCGATATATTGCCTGACCAGGTCTTCAAGAATATCCAGCGGGACCGAACCATTGGTCAGGACAACATTATGGAATTCACGCAGATCAAACTGATCCCCAAGTTCAAGCCTGGCCAGATCCCGCAACTCCAGTAGCTTTGTCATACCCACTTTGTAAGACAATGCCTGACCAGGCATTACAAAATAACGCTCAATTTCAGCAATCACATCACTCTGTGCGGTGCCGGTATTACTGATCATATAGTCAATCGCCTGCTCACGATTCCAGCGCTTGTAATGGATACCCGTGTCAACCACCAGGCGAACGGCACGAAATAACTCGCCCTGCAAGCGGCCGATATTGTCATAGGGGTCATCCTGAAAACCGATCTCCCAGGCCAGTTGTTCCGCGTACATTGCCCAGCCCTCTGTATAGGCGAACGAGGGAATAATACGACGGAAAAACGGCAAATCTTCCTGCTGTTGCTGGATTGCGTGTTGAAAATGGTGACCAGGGACACCTTCATGATAAGCCAGTGAGCGCATGCCATAACGGGGTGTAGCCTTCACATCGTAAAGATTTGCATAAAAAACACCCGCTCGTGAACCATCCATTGCCGGTGGCTGATAGTAGGCACCTGGCGATGTCTTTTCCTTGAATTCCGGAATTCTGTCTACTTCCATACCGACTTCAGGCATGACATCAAAATAGGGTTCCAGCCCCGCAGAAATTTCATCGAGAATTTCCCTGTAGTCGGCAAGGATCTGGTCGCGACCCTCGCTGCTATCTGAATAATAAAACTTCGGGTCCTCGGCCAATTCTGAAATGGCATGATGAAAACCCTGTGAGATATCCCAACCTTCGGTTTCAAGTATGCCCAGAATTTGAGACTGAATACGGTCTACTTCCACCAGACCGAAATCATGAAGATAGTCCGGGGTATAATCCGTGGTGGTAAACAGGCGCATCGCCAGTCGGTAGAAATTATCACCATCCGGTAACGCCCACACACCGTTGTTTTCACTGACTTTGCCATCAAGCCCATCAAAGTAACTGATCAGATTTTCATAGGCAGGATAAACGGCGCTCTCAATCAGGCTACGTGCCTCAAGTGCAATTCGCTTCTGATCGTCATCCGCCAGTTCTGCCTCCTTCATTTTATCGACCAGTGAAACCATCAGGATGCCCTCTTGTGCCGGTGTGGCAACAAAATCGCGCATCTCTTCCAGAACCTTGGTGACCACAAACTGCGGTGGCAATATGCCAAGGCTTTCACGATGACGCAGACCATCCAGAACCTGGTCAAATTTGCGGCCAACCTGCGACAGACGGGACAAGTAGTCCTCTGCATCACGCACGCTGTGGACCTGGTGAGTGGATTCCATAAAAGAAGGAAACCCGTTTTGTACACCGAATAGCTGGTTGACCGGATAATTGTGAAAGCGATATGGCTCCAAATCTGCCAGGCTATCCAGCAGGTTCAGTGCAATCCGCTTGGACATGATGTCCCCTTCAGAAAGATCTTCATCTTTATAGGTCAAAAGGGTTTCGCGAGTCTCTTTCATATGAGCAAACAAGCGGTCGCCAGAAGCCATGCTTTCATCGTCCAACTCCGCGTTGTGACCCTTGATACCAATTGGCTCAAGCACATGGATGGAGCTAAGCATTTCCGGACTTTCCAAAGCAACCTGTAAAAATGCCCGGGCAAAGAAAATATTGATATTGACCGGTTTGAAATACCAGCTATGGGCAATAAAAGCACCGCCCAGTATCAAAATTACGGCCAATGTCAGGCCAAACCACTTCATAATTTTCTTGAATATTCGCATGATATCCCCTGCTTATGGTCAGGCTGTTGCTTGTCGCCGTTTCCGGTTAGTGAAAACGCATGATCTCATACAAATGGTGGCTAATTAAACACCCGTGTTCTGTATTTATAGTAGAGACGCGTTATGAGCAAAACCGCCAACACAACTGCATAGATGGTCGCATCCAGCGTATCCAGCTTCACCTGCCAGTAAAAGTGCCACATGCCTACGATTGCACTGACATAAACAAGACGATGTAGTTTCTGCCATCGTTTGCCAAGCCGGCGCATCATACCTTTTGTGGATGTTAGCGCCAACGGGATCAACAGCAGGAGACCTGCCATGCCAAGTGTTATGTATGGCCGCTTGACGATATCTTCGGTGATCGCAGCAATATCCAAACCCTGGTCCAAAATCGCATACGTTAAAAAATGCAACACGATGTAGAAGAAAGCAAACAGACCCAGCATACGCCGAAACCTGATTAACCAGTTCCAGCCAGTCCATCGCCGCAGTGGGGTAATAGTCAGGCTCAACAACAAAAACTTCAGCCCCCAACGCCCGAGTTGATGCAGCAACTCTTCGATAGGGTTTGCGCCAAGGCCGAATCCTCTCACCTCAAAAGCCCGCAGCAACAAAATCACCATTGGCAGCAGGCAGAGCGTGAAGATCACGGGCTTGGTCACACGGTAGAAAGTCTTCGAACCGGGTTTAATCACAAATCAAGACCCCAAAATCAATAGTTCTTGCGCAAATCCAGGCCGGAATACAAAGATGCAACCTGATCACCATAACCATTGAACATCAATGTTGGTTTTTTACCTGCAAATACACTTGCACCAATCGCTCGCTCCCTGGCCTGACTCCAGCGTGGATGTGAGACATCCGGGTTCACATTGGCATAGAAACCATACTCTGAGGGCAAGGTTTGCTCCCAACTGCTGCGCGGACGTCTGCGTGTAAAGCTGATTTCAGCAATCGCCTTGATACTCTTGAATCCGTATTTCCAGGGCACTACCAGACGCATCGGCGCGCCATTCTGATTGGGTAATTCACGACCGTAGAGACCCACCACCATCAGTGTCAGGGGATGCATGGCCTCTTCGATTGTCAGACCTTCTTCATACGGCCAATCCAGTACGCGCCGTCGTTGGCCAGGCATCCGCGAGGAATCATGCAATGTCTTGAAACGCACATACTTTGCATCGGAATTGGGTTCAAACTGCTTGATGATACTGGCCAGCGGAATCCCCACCCATGGGATTACCATTGACCATGCCTCGACACAGCGGAGACGGTAAATCCGTTCTTCCAGTGCATGTGGCGACACCAGGTCCTCGTAATTGTAGCTACCGGGTTTATCACATTCGCCCTTGACCGCAACGCTCCAGGGACGGGGATTGAAATCCGTGGCGTTCAGAGCGGGATCATCCTTGCCGGTGCCAAATTCGTAATAATTGTTATAGGTGGTTATATCCGACCATGAATTAGGTTTTTGAGCTGTGCTGTAGGAACTTTTCTGCACTCCAGGTAATTCCCTGCCGCTTGCCCCGGGGACAG
Organism: uncultured Gammaproteobacteria bacterium; assembly: GCA_965363775.1. Lineage (GTDB taxonomy): Bacteria > Pseudomonadota > Gammaproteobacteria > Xanthomonadales > SZUA-36 > SZUA-36. The sequence continues at coordinate 1,704 of CBDTVF010000009.1, read as the reverse complement.
ATTCTGTTGCAAGGACCTGATGACTGGCCACAGGACCGATCAGACCGCCCACTGTAGCAATGCCTGCCATCCTGAGCAATTCCCTGCGTTTCAAATACACGGATTCATCCGTAATTTCGGAAGACACAATATCTGTGGGTCGCTTGATCAACATAAACTTGCTTGCTCCATTTTAAGCTTTCAGGACGTTACCAATTCATTGACCGGAGATAGAGTGTTTTTATTTCGAAAAATCACACCCCAGGCACATTTGCTAGTTATTATAGCCGCTTCGCATTACACGAACCCCAATCATGCAGACAGGCATTTTGACCCGACAATCACGCCATCCGCACCGGACCATTATTGCAATCGCATTCCCGGCTATCCTGGCGAACTCCTCGGCACCACTGGTCGGACTGGTTGATACATGGGCCATAGGCCACCTGGCCAACCCGGCTTACCTGGCTGCAATTGGTCTTGGCAGCATCATATTCAACTTCATTTTCTGGGCTTTCGGATTTCTCCGCATGGGCACCACCGGCACTATCGCCCAGGCCCGTGGCAGGAACGATAGCGAAACGCTGATTGCCGGAATATGGCGCAGCATTGCCCTCGCCCTTGGGCTCGGCGTTTTCATATTGCTGATACAAGAGTCCATATTGCTGTTGGCCTTCAAGGCGTTGGCACCGCCGGAGACAGTCACTCAGTTGACCAAGGACTATTTTCATATCCGCATATGGGCCGCACCAGCGACCCTGCTTGTCTACGCCATTTCCGGCGTTTTGTTTGGTCTGGCCAAGACCGGTGCCGTGCTGGTGCAACAACTGGTTTTGAATTTCACCAACGCCATATTGAATGTCATTTTTGTCGTTGTGCTTGGGCTTGGAGTAGCCGGCGTCGCCTGGGGAACCTTGATCGCCCAGTGGGTGGCCGCCTTTATTGGTCTGTGGCTACTGGTTCAGATTATTGGCCTGCAAGCGCTATTAGCCGGTCTTAGAAGCACCAAGACCTGGTTACTTTCCGGTTTCAATAAGTTAATTGCTATTAACGGCTATATATTCATACGTACCATTCTCCTGATGACCGCCCTTTCGTTGGTCATGCGCTTGGCCGGTGCACTGGGTGAAGTGGAAATGGCGGCCAGTCACGTAGTAATGCAATACATGTTGCTTATCTCACTGGGTCTGGATGGTTTCGCCCACGCAACCGAAGCGCTGGCCGGTTCAGCCTGGGGCGATGGAAAAGCCAGGGTATTTCGCCGCTGGGTAAAACTGACAGGCATCTGGGCGTTTGCGGCCAGTGTTGCATATGCCCTTTTATTCTGGCTGGCCGGCAACGCCACCACCGACTTGCTGACCGACATACCCGCCGTTCGTGTCGCGGTGGGTCAACTCATGCCCCTGGTCATCGCATTACCTGTCGTGGCAGTGGCCTGCTACCAGTTTGATGGTGTTTATATTGCCGCGACCGCAGGCGCCGCGATGATGGTAACCATGGCGATTGCCTTTGCTATTTACATCATTGTGCTCAACCCAATGACGACACGTTGGGGACTCGAGGGTTTGTGGGCTGCGATACTGATATTTATGGGCGCACGCGGTATTAGCCAGGCTATTTGGTACCCGCGACTGGAGTCAAAACTGAAGAACTGATCTATAACGACCGGCCATTACCAATCCGGCGTCTCATCCATTTACACAAACAAAAAAAACCCGGCAGTAA
>CBDTVF010000008.1:0-22062 GCA_965363775.1 uncultured Gammaproteobacteria bacterium | reverse complement strand
CAGCCACACCGGCACCGCGGCCAGGGTGGCAACGTTCTCGATCAGCAGCATCGGCGCAAAGACCGACTCGTCGCCCATCACATCGGCCAATACCAACCGATGCAGGGTACCCTGGATGGCGATGCCGGAGACGAACAGTAGCACGCAGCCAAGCATGCGGCCGAAAGCGGGATTGCGGGCAACGATGCGCAGGCTCGCGATCAGGCTGCGTCGCGGGTGCGGAAATCGCTCCGGTTGCCCCTCCGGCACCCGCCATAACGCCAGCATGACCAGAACGGGTGTCCCGAGGATCACAAGCCACGCCAGGCCCTTGAGCTGCGCGTCGGCGGCCTCGATGCCTCGCAGCCCGAGCACGACCAGCAGCATCAGGATAGCGACCTGCCCCAGCGTCGATAATGCCTCGCGCACGCCGGTGATACGCGAGCGTTGGTCATAGTTGCTCGACAGCTCGGCACCCCACGCCTTGTGTGGCAGGTCGATCATGGTGAAGCCGAAATAGAGCAGCGCGGACCAGAGCAGCAGGTGCGTGACGGTCGCGTCGGCGGGTGGGACGAAGACCTGCCAGACGCCCAGCATGAACAAGGGCGTACCGAGCAGCATCCAGGGTTTGCGGCGTCCCCATCGGCTTCGAAGCCGATCGCTCAAACCGCCGATCAGGGGATCGGTGACCACATCTAACAGTCGTGATACGGCAATGGCGCCGCCGACCGCGGCGAGCGGCAAACCGAGCTCGTCGGCATAAAAGGCGGGGATGAACAGCGCCATCGGGAGCGCGGCGACGGAGGTCATCAGCGACGGCATGGCGTACAAGAGCAAGACGCCGAGGCTTGCGGGCTGGGTGGAGGGTCGGGCTTGTATCTGCATCATGGGCTCCGCTGGGCACGATACGCACAATGCGCTGCGCCCATTCTACGACAATCAGGCATTGATATAGAAACCTGCTTTGAATGCGGCGGTGATGTGTACACCATTGCCAGCATAGAAACTCCCATGGTCATCAGAAAGATACTCGCTCTGTCAAGAATGTGGTTAGCGAAAAACAAGTTGGGGCCAGAGTCAAGTGCCGGAACTGAAGAGTCCAGATGGGCGTTTCTTAAACGTAGTTGGTATAAGGAACAGGGTATAGAACTGATCAGGTAAAAAGCCGCCGGCGCTATGGCCGGCGGTAAGGGGACTCCACCTTAGGGTAGGGTGGAGGGGCTTGCATTGAAAAAGATTCAGTTAGGTAAAATAACCTCATCGATGACGTGAATGACACCATTGCTAGCCATAACGTCTGCTGCAGCAACGGTAGCCCCATTAATCATAACGGCGCCGTCTTGCGTGCGAATTTGTACATCCTGCCCATTGACGGTAGTTGCTGAGCTAAGCTTTACGACCTCGGCGGAAGTCACCTCGCCTGCAACAACATGATAGGTAAGAATAGAGATCAGCTGATCCCGGTTCTCAACCAAAAGCAGGTTATCAACTGTACCTGCCGGTAATTTTGCAAATGCTTCGTCAGTCGGAGCAAATACCGTGAAAGGGCCGTCACCTTTAAGTGTTTCTTCCAAACCGGTGGCCTGCAGTGCAGCAACGAGGGTACTGAATGACCCGTTACTTACTGCAGTTTGAACGATGTCCTTGTTGGCCTTTTTGCCATAACTGCCAGCGTTTGCAGTAATGGCCAGTAAAGAAATAGCTGCTGCAAATATCGCATAATGTGCAAATTTTTGAAATTTTCGGGGAAATTTTTGAATTACCATGTCGGTCTCCAGTATTGGTTAATTAATATGCATAAATTGTACGTAAAATTAATATTTAATCTATATTCTTGCTGCTTGATGGATTAAATACTATACAAGACTTATACATAATGCAAATTATATTTGCTTTAAACGCAAAATGGTTATGCAAAAGTACCAAATGACTGGATGAAAAAAGCCATGCCGCTACCAGATCAGGACATGGATGGTCGAGAGCGACCACTTCTGGCCACAATTTAATTCAAACACTTATAACTCAACTCTCTGTATTGCAAAAAATCCTTCGAATGTATGCTTCCAATCATGCACACTAACCTGCTGTAGCTGTGGTACGAAAACCGTTGCCTGGCAACATATTCAATTGCACTTGAATCACTACCAAATTACCGACTTGATCTCAACGTATTCCATTAGTCCCTCATCACCCCATTCACGGCCATTGCCGGATTGCTTGTAGCCACCAAAAGGTGGTTCGGGTCTGAAGTAACTCCCCTGGACATAACATTGTCCAGCCCTTAAACAGCGCGCGATTTTAATAGCTGAGCTTCTGTCTTTGGCATAAACACCAGATGACAGGCCAAACACGGAGTCGTTGGCAATTTCCACCGCCTGATCAATATCCTTGTATGAAATGATACACAACACCGGGCCAAAAATTTCTTCACGGGCGATGGTCATGCCGTTGTTGACATCGACAAAAATAGTCGGCTTCACATAAGCACCAGAGCTTAAGCCTTCCGGCATCCCCGCTCCCCCAGTTAACAAGCGAGCACCTTCGGCGATACCTTTTTCAATATATTCCAGAACAGTCTGCTGTTGGGCCTGGGAACTCATTGGGCCCATGGTGCTTTCGGGATTCTGTGGATCACCAACCACATTCTCTTCGGCCACAGCTTTGGCGATACCCAGCGCCTCTTCATAGCGGGATTGGGGTACCAGCATCCTAGTCAGAGCCGTGCAAGTCTGGCCAGAATTGGCCATGACATCCTCTACGCCATAACGTACAGCCGCGGAGAGGTCCGCATCCTCTGTGATGATATAAGGCGACTTGCCCCCCAACTCCAGGCAGACCCGTTTGATACTGGGTGAGGCAGCCTCGGAAATCCTTACCCCTGCGGAGGTAGAGCCGGTAAAAGACACCATATCTACTTCCGGATGTCCGCAAAGAACCTTGCCCAGCTTAGAGCCTGACCCGGAAATCAGATTAAACACCCCGGCAGGCAAACCAACCTTGTCCAGCACTTCAGCGACCAGATAATCCTGTAACGGTGTTTGCTCAGCAGGTTTAATCACCACAGTACAGCCAGCAGCCAAGGCTGGGCCCAGCTTACCAGCCAATTGCGATAAGGGGTAATTCCATGGATCGATCAGGGTGCAGACACCCACAGCTTCCTTGAGGATAAGAAAACCGTCTTTCTCTTCTATTTCCTCCATAATCAAGGCCCTCTGCGCAAAGGAACGAAATGCGTCGATAGAGCCCCTTACCTGTGTATCCCTGGCGATATGCCAGGGGCAGCCCATGGTTTCAGAAATAGCCGTGGTGAAATCATCAATGCGCTTTTCCATTTCATCGGCAGCTGCATTGATGAAATCACAGCGCTCCTGGGCAGAAGTCCGCGACCAAGCCGGAAAAGCAGCACGGGCAGCACGGATAGCGGCTATCACATCGCCCTCTCCTGCCAGGGGTGTGCGAGCACGGGGCTGATCGTTAGCCGGGTTGTTGATTACGTGATATTCGCCACTTAACGGCTTAACCCATTGACCGTTAATATAGAGATTATCGTAAGCTTTCATACTCATCCTTGTTGGAGGTTTCATAAACCGGAAATGATGGATATTGTCGCCGTACTGCCAGAAACATGTCGTCAAAGCATATGGCACCACTTGCGATCTTGCCCTGGATCATTGGGTGGTACGGGGCTCCATCAGCTGGTGCAGATCTGTAGCTCCTGCTGAACGGCAACGATACTTTCACGTAAGTTATCAACAATAAAATCAACATGTTCACGCGTCAGAATCAACGGTGGTGACATAACGTTCAGGTTGCCAACCGGTCTGACAATCAGGCCCCTGGCATCGGCCTGATTGGAAACCAGTTTGCCAATATCCAACTCGCCGGGAAACAGTTCCTTACTTTCTCTGTCCTTTACGAATTCCACGCACATCATCATTTTGATCCCTCTTACATCACCAACAATTGGCAGATCCGACAGGGTTTTAAGTTGTTTCTCAAAATATGAACCTACATCATTGACATTAGAGAAAATATCTTCACGCTCCATTATTTCAATATTCTTCAATGCCGCGGCACAAGCCACTGGATGTCCCGAGTAGGTGTAACCGTTGGCGAAACAGCGACCGTGCCCTTGCTCACTAATTACCGCATGAATTTGATCTGAATAAAGCATAGCCCCGATGGGCAGATAACCCGAGGACAATCCCTTGGCGGTGGTGATGATGTCCGGTTGTATGCCGAAAATATCTTCCGAGGCAAACCAATGTCCCAGGCGACCAAAAGAAGTAACCACTTCATCCGAGACATACAGCACATCATATTTTTTACAAATGTCCCAGGTACGTTTGTGGTAACCCTCAGGCGGGACAATCACACCCCCTGCACCCATCACGGGTTCGGCAAAGAAAGCCGCGACATTGTTGGCACCCAGTTCCAGGATTTTGTCCTCTAATTCGGTTACCAGCATATCCAGAAACACTGCTTCGCTCATACCTTCCGGTGCGCGGTAATAATTGGGTGCTGAAATATGATGAATGGTGTCCTCTTTGAACTTGAATTCCGGGGGGTGATCACCCTTTTTGCCACCAATCGACATCGCCATGTAGGTCGAACCATGGTACGAGTTATCACGTGAGATAATGTGTTCTTTTTCAGGTTTTCCACGACAAGCTTGGTAATACTGAATCAGCCTGTAAGCAGAATCTACTGCGGTGGAGCCACCGGTGGTAAAGAATGTGTGGTTCATGTTGGCCGGTGCCAGCTCTGCCAGTTTCGCCGCCAGCTTCGCTGCAGGGACATTGGTCATATCTACAAAGGGGCTGGAAAAAGCCAGTTTCATCACCTGTTCGGAGATAGCATCAGCCATTTCCTGGCGACCCAGGCCGATATTGGTACACCACAAGCCACCAACTGCGTCCAGATAACGGTTGCCATCGATATCGCTGATGTAAACACCGTCACCGCCTTCAATAGCCAGCGCCCCTTCCGTGGAGAAGCTGTCAAATATGGTCCAGGGGTGCAGGAAATGGTCTTTGTCCTGTTGCCAGGTTATGTTTTCACGGGCCGTGTTTTGCTCAGACATATCCTTACCTCGTAACGGGTTCGCCATCATTGATTATTTAAGAAGCCGGCTGTCAGTCTAGCCATCGATTTGCTTAATTGGTATACCTCCAAAGGATAGTACTGTTTTAATGTGCCGATCACGGGGCACGTCTAAAACAGCCCGTTGGATTAAAGTGATCTACCCCTAATGGGTATTTCGGATTTCTCTTTTTACCAATACACTGGGACAGTGATCAATTACCTGAAAAAACTAAATCCGGATGGTACCCCCAGTCTTTGCCTTGTGAGTTTTATCGGCACGGTTGGTTTGTCGCCCCTGATGATTCTACCCATCCTGGTAGGGTCCTATGTAGACCACCTGGGTTTTGCAGAAGATACCGCCGGCTGGATATCTGCTGCCAACCTGTCAGGTATTGCCATTATGACCCTGGTGGTCTCCCTGAAGACCAAACACTGGCCGCTGGCAAAAATAGCCGGCTATGGTCTGGCGGCCATGATCACATTCGACATCCTGACCCTTTATTTTCACTCCCTCCCCACCTTTGCTGTACTCCGATTCCTTTCTGGTATGGGTGGAGGAGCTGCCCAGGCTGCGGTGGCCGCCGCGATTGCCCGATTGTTGCACTCGGACAAGGGATTCGGCATTTACATAGCCTTTCAGTTTTTGCTGCCTGCAATCGGTCTGTTCGCCTTTCCTTCCCTGTTACCCGTTATCGGTTTCAACGGCATGATATTGATACTCATTGTGCTGGAAGTCATTTCCCTGCTGATAGTTCCCGTCTTGATAAACTACCCGCTGCCGCAGTACGGAAAAAATGCCGAGGCAGATAGTGGTCTATTCGAGATTGGCCTGATTCTGCAAAAGCCGGCCATGCTTTCGATTCTTGGTTTATGTGCCTACGGTGCCGCCAACGCAGCGATATGGGCTTACGCTGATCGGATGGGGATAAACGTGGGTTTAAGTAACGAGGAGACTGGAACCGTCCTTTCAATCGTTATAACGATTGCCGTGTTGGGCGCCTTATTCGTGATCTGGTTGCAGGACAAGCTAGGACATCTTGGCCCACTTAGCGCCGGAATAGCCTGTCAGATTGTGAGCTTGTTATTGTTGATCTACCTTGCTTCACCCGTTGGTTATGTATTGGGTATGGCTTTGTACAACATTGCCTGGGCTTTCACATGGCCCTACTTCCTCAGTGTCCAGGCGGATCTTGATCCTACGGGAACAGTAGTGGTCGCCGGGCTATTCGGCAACCTGGTGGGTAATTCCATGGGTCCGGCGATGGCGGCATTTCTCGTTGGCAGTGGTGGTAACTACGTACCTGCGCTCTGGTTGGGCGTTGGGATGTTCGTCGTGAGCTTAGTGCTGATGTTGGCAATTTACCAGATGAAGGTGCTGCACACCCGAACCACCTCACAGCTATAATAGGAGGGTGAGTACAAATCTCTCTAATTTACCTGAATGGTCACAGACGGTTGGTGAAGCAGTTTCACTGCTGGGTTCTGAAGATTTTTTTAAATCCCTTTGTGGGGCCTATACCTTCGAAACTCAAAGAAGCCATCCAATGGTGTTGTATTTATCTGAAAATGCCCGCCCGCGCGTTCTGTATACACAGCATACATCTGGCGTCGAATATTTTCGCCAGGTAGAGAACTATGTTAGCGGGCCTTACATCCTGGACCCTTTTTATCAAGCCAGTTTGAAAGGATTACCCAGTGGTGCCTATCGCCTAAGAGAAATCGCGCCAGATAACTTCAAAAAGACCGAGTATTTTCGACGTTTTTACAGGGGCACCAACTTTGACGATGAAGTCTCTTTCATACAGAATTTACCCGGTGACGAATATCTGCACTTTTCACTGTGCTTCCGGCGTCGACTTTCTGCCCAACATATGCTTTTCTTTAGAACAATCAGTGCTGTAACAAACGCCCTCATTCGAAAACAGTGGGATTTAACATTCTCGGTGACCACAAGCACCCCACCTTTGAAGTCGCAACAGACTCTAAAACAGACCCTGCAAAGATTCGGCAGTTCTATCCTGACCAAGCGCGAACAGGCAGTTCTACAGCTTGTTTTACATGGTCATTCCAATAAATCAGCTGCGGCAAGACTCGGAATAACACTTGCGACGGTTAAATTGCACCGTAAACACATTTACAAGAAACTGGATATCAGGTCGCAGGCCGAGCTGTTTTATCTCTTCATTGACTCGCTCTCCAGCACATCACCTTCGGCAAATGATGATCCGCTTAAGTTCTATATGTAATTTTAAAAATGCCTAGTATCTTATTGTAAGATATAAAGTATATGTGATATTAGTACAAGGTCTCACTTCGAAGCCCTTGCTTCAATGGCATCGGCAAGTACACAAGCACCCGCCCACAGGTGCTCTGGTTCCGCCCATTCATTTTCGTTGTGGCTCACACCATTCCGACAGGGCACAAATATCATGGTTGTCGGGCAGAGTTTAGCCATAGACATGGCGTCGTGAGTCGCACCAGAGGCTAATGTATTGACCGAAAACCCCAGTGATCCCGCCGTGCTCTCAATCAACTTCACCAACACTTCATCGAAACGGGTCACTGGCGATCGAATCATGCTTTTGATGTCTACGTCACATATTTGGACGTGTTCTGCACACTGAAAGATGATCTCTTCAATTTCTTCCAGGCGATTTTCATCCGGATGGCGCAAATCTATACTGAAGTTAACTTGCGATGGCACTGTATTGGGTGAGCCCGGATGGACTTCAAACTGCCCCACAGTAAAGCGCACCCTATCCTCGTGATCGTCTATGGTGTCAACAATACCGTCAATCAGAGACATGGCAGACACCAGGGCATCCTTACGCCGCGACTTCGGTGTAGTCCCGGCGTGGGCCGACTGGCCCGAGACGATCACCGTGTATTGACGCAGGCCCTGTATTCCAGAAACCGCACCGATTAGCGTATGACTCTCTTCGAGTACGGGCCCTTGCTCAATATGTGCCTCAAAATACGCATTGAAAGAACATGGCGGGTCCCAAAACCTGACATGACCCAATGTCGATTTCATTGTTGCAAGTGCATCGCCCAGCACCACACCGTCACGGTCTGTAATCAACAGGGTGTCTTCCAGGTCAAGTTCCCCGGCATATACACCAGAGCCCATGGTAGCCGGAGGGAAGCGACTGCCCTCCTCGTTCGTCCAGATCACCAGGTCAACAGGACAGGATAAGCGTCTATCACTGGCCGCCAGTGCTTCAAAAACCTCCAGGCCCGCCAGAACCCCGTAAATTCCGTCAAACATGCCACCAGTAGGCTGGGTATCAAGGTGTGAACCGGTTGCAATCGGCGGCAAATTAGGATCAGCCCCGGGAAACCTCAAAAATAGATTTCCTATGGTATCCATGCGAGGCTCCGCTCCGAGCGCAACAGCCCATTCCATAACCAACCGACGCGCCTGACCATCTTCAACCGTTAATGCCTGTCGGTTTACCCCACCGGATTTCGTGGAGCCAATCCTGCCCAATTCCATGTGCCGGTTCCAAAGCCGCTCACGATCGACAAATTCAGACAACCGCTGAAAGGTATTCACTATTCAAACTTTTCCCAGCGCACGGATAACATTTTCCGGCGTCATGGGTATATCCACCCATACTCCGATCGCGTTATAAACAGCCTGTGCTACGGCAGGAATGGATGCGGCCATCGGAGACTCCCCTGCACCGCGGGCACCATAGGGACCAACGGGGTCATAGGATTCATGAAAAACAACTTTTGCATCAGCGGGAAAGTCTGCCGTGCGCAATAATTTATAATCAAGCAGATTGGCGTTAAGGGCCTGACCTGTGTCCGGGCTGAATTTCAATTCCTCATACAGGGCAAATCCCATGCCGCAAATGGCTCCACCTATGACCTGATTTTTCAGTACCTGCGGATTTACAACGGTACCACTGTCCTGCAATGCAAGATAATCAAGGATTTTTATCTGGCCGGTATCCGTATCTACCTCTACCTCAATGAAGTGTGTGGCGAACTGACGGGCATAGGCAATTGTTGGTGGCATCGGACCCGTGGATTGTCCGGTAATCGAAGACATTTGACCCTGTGCATCGGAGCGGATGAGATTCAGCAGCTCGCTTATCGTAACACTGCGTTTGGATGCGTGAGCATCCCTGGGTCCGATGACACCTTCAACGATATCCAGGGATTCCGGGGCCATACCAACAAAACACTCACGTGTGGCAAGTTCCAGAATCTGTCTGCGCGCATCAAGCGCCGCTTCGCGGGTAGCCCAACCACCCCGGAACATCGTGTTGCTTGCGATAGAACCGTGCCCCCAGGGGCATGAATCGGTATCGCCCGTTTCAACCTCGACCATATCAAGGGTTAGACCAATTGCCTCTGCAGCAACCTGGGCCTGTGTCGTTTCACTTCCCTGGCCCTGGCGACCTGCGCTACAAAATACTTTTGCACTACCATCAGGGTTCAAACGAACAATGGCAGAGGAATTTCCTTCTTCCTCTACACCGCAGGTATGGCTGCCAGTGCCAACGCCGACCCCCCGGTGCTTCGCTCCCTGCGTGGAAGAAGGCTTACCCCAACCCTCGAATCGTTCATTCCAGCGAAATCTCTCAACCCCGTCGCGTAACATTGGCAGGGATGAGCCACTGGAAAGATGAAACAACTCCGGCCAACTCTCGCGGTATTGAGGCGGTACACATGCAATCGGATCACCGTTCGTCCGCTGCATCACTCTATCCGTATAATTTCCCAGTGACTTAAACATTTCACCTGCATTGACTTGATTAATCATGCGGAACTCGGCCGGACCAATCCCGGTCTTCTCCGCCAGTTGGTCAGCCATACGTTCTATTGTGGTGCTCAATGTGCAGTCGCCAACACCACGAAAACACCCTGCAGTCACGCGGTTTGTATTAACACCGGTAACCTGACTCCTCGCATTGCGAATCCCATTCCACAATTCCAGACTTGCGTAGCCGACATCATCCTTGTAACCGTACGCACCGTTGTCAATCGTATGGTCCATATCCAGGAATGTCAGCTTGCCATCCTTTGTGCATCCCAAACGCCCTCTCGATCGCTCTTCGTGACGGCGTTTAACCGTGGCCATGCACTCTTCGTTATCGAGTTCAATCTTGACAGCACGCCCTGCTTTTTTTGCCAGCAGAACAGTCACCAGCATAAAATTATTGCTCCACCACAAGCCAAATGAACTACCACTGGGAAGCGCCAGAACCCTGACCTTGTTCTGCGGTATACCAAGTGCTTCATGAACACCATCTTTAAGCTCTGATGGCGTTTGTGAAGATGTCCAAAGTGTTACTTTGTCGTTTTCCCACTCTGAGATACAGGCATTTCTGCCCAGTGATGCGTATTGCTGGGAAGGGAATGTAATATCACAATCAACAATAAAGTCCGATTCTGCCTCACCCTGCTCAATATCACCCCATTCCACCACAGAGGCTGGCCGGACATTGCCTTCTTCACGAATCTGGGGGGCATCAGGTTTGGCGGCCTCACCCATATCAAACACATGCGGCAATATCTCCCAGCTTATGTCAATCAATTCAAGTGCCCGCTCGGCAATATCCTCAGATTCGGCGGCAACGGCGGCAACTTCATCACCCACAAAACGGGCAATACCGTCAAGTACCTTGCCACGATAGTTGAACCATGGTGCCTCCCAGTTATTACGCGGTGCGTCATGGTGTGTCAGTACTGCAATCACACCCGGCAGCGCCTCAGCTTTGCTCGTATCAATCGCCGTAATGCGCGCATGCGGGTGGGGGCTTCGAAGAATTTTCCCATGAGCCATGCGATGAACACCCAAATCCACCGCAAAACGCAATGACCCCATTACTTTACTGACAGCATCCTTAACGGGGACACCCTTGCCAACCACTTTGAATTTTTTTCTCATTTCCTTCTTTTACTCCTGCAAAGTGCTTGGAACCTGCTGAGACTCGTGGTCCTTCTGTATTTTTTTGGCGGCATTTAAAACAGCACTGACAATGTATGGATGAGCGCCACAGCGACAGATATTTCCACTCATTGCAGTTGATGCTTCGTCTTGTGACGGATTTGGATTTTCAGCCAGAAACGCCTTCGCCGACATGATGAATCCCGGTGTGCAGGCACCACACTGAAAGCCTTGCTCGTCGATAAAAGCCTGTTGAATAGGGTGCAATTCTTCTGCGCTGCCAATGCCTTCGATGGTCTCGACCTGCCGGTCCTGTGCCTGGTCAATGAGAACCAGACAGGAGGTAACTGGTTGACCGTCCAGCAGCACCGTGCAAGAACCGCACTCCCCTTCGGCGCAGGAAACCTTGGTGCCGGTCAAACCCAGGTCATTGCGCAACACATCGGCCAGTGTTCTGGCTGATGACCCTGATATTTCATACGCTTTGCTATTCACAATGAGCTTTGTCATTCCATCTCTCCGGATAGTGAGTGTGAGATGTCTTCAACCACTCGCCGTACCAGGACCCTGATCATCGCGGTGCGGTAAGCGGCACTGGCACGTACATCATTGATCGGAATTGCATCTTCTGATGCAGCATCGCCAATCTGATGTAAATCCTCCTGATTTAGAGACGAAAGCGAGGCACCGCTTAACATGGATTCGGCCCGACCTGACCGAATAACCGTTGGGGCAACTGCACCCAAGGCGATTTTCACACTGTCCACCACGCCATTGTCATCCAGCGTTATTGCCCCGGCAGCACTGACAAGTGCTATGTCAACCACCGTGCGGTCAATACGCCGGTAGCTGCTGGCCCTCGACTGCAATGGCAAAGGAACACAAATCTCAGTGACCATTTCGCTGTGGTGCAGGCAAGTCTTGCCGGGTCCACGCATTAACTGTTCGAGGGGTAGTTCGCGGGCACCTTGCTCACCGGTCACGCTTAGACTAGCACCCATCGCAATCAATGTTGGGATTAGATCCGCAGCGGGCGAGGCATTGCAGAGGTTACCGGCGATGGTCGCAATGGTCCTGGTCTGCTGGGTAGCCATGAGCCTGGCAACATCAGCCAGTGTTCGTAGATACGGGTCCTGCCGATTCGCTCTTTCTATTTCCGATAAGGTAGTCATAGCGCCAATACGAAGTGCGCTTTCATCACTCTTGATGTAAGCAAGACCTTTAATAACTGTCAGATCAATACAGTGCAGCGGCTTGATTTTCTCCTGCTTCCATTGGAGTACAAGATCCGTTCCCCCAGCCCAGAAACAGGTGTCAGTGCCCAGTTCTAGCTTCATCCGTACAGCGTCAACAACAGAGTCAGGCCTGTGATAGTCAAACTGAGATCTCATCCTGCCCCTCCTGTTGATGAGCTATTATTTCGCTGTATCAGACCGACCATCACCCATACAACAACGTAGACGATCAACCGATAGATCAAATTTGAGTTGGGCGGTATGCAAATAAATGACATACCTGCCAGACCCCGTTTGCCAAGTTCATGGGCGATTCGCAGAACCTCGTAGTCACTCATACCCATGGGCTCTGCAAGTTCACCCAGGATATCTCCGGGTGCCCCGCCTGCACCTCCCAGCACATCCATGTCAAAATGTGCGTAGACCGCATCCGTGCCTTCCCAGGCGTGGTGAAGTTCCTTACATAGACCTTCTATGCCAAGCTCGGTCCGGATTTTCCACATAGGATAGAAATTCGCTCCCTGCTCCAGAAATCTTCGAACCGTGGCCTTCCTTTCCATCATGCCCCGCTCGCCGATCTCTACGAGGTTTTTGGGATCGAAGTTACTCAGCAATTCATAGGTTTTGTACTTCCAACATGCGCTACCGGCAATCCTGGGGTCTCCGGTCAAGCTGTCGATCTGTCCGGAATCCCAATGGGTATCGAGGCTGACCATACCGACATTACCAGCCGTTGCCTCAGAAATTGGTTTTGCTATGGCGTACGACGAACAGGGTGAATTTTGTCCGATAACAATCGGAATGGCGCCTGCGGCCAGGCAGTCATTGACCTTTTTTTCAACCGCTGCCTGAGCCTCAAGAATATTCTCCGCCGTAAGTGTGTGCAGGCAGGACTCCGGTACCGGCGCATCACCGTAATCAACGACCTTCAGGTGCTCAAAGACGTCAATGTCAAATTCCTGAACATAGCTGGATCGATAGCGGTTAGATTGTTGGCGGACCCGTTTGGCGGCTGCCATCCAATCCTCCCGGGAAACACCGGCATACTCATCAGCACTAGCGACATAGGAGGAGCCGATAATCACTACATCCGCACCTTGTAAATCCTCCGGGCACATCGCCAGTGGACGAGCCATGAATGTTGGCGTTTCAGGGTCGATCATCGGCAGGTCGGGGGCAAGCAGATAAGACCCCTCGAAAGCATCGGCCAAAACCTGTTCCCAATCCGGGTAACTCATACCTGTTCTCTCCACCTGGTAATAAGTGCAATCCGGTGCGGATCACCCTCACTGTACCGTATGTGCCAGAGGCTGGAATTTATATAACCACTATGGGTGAGTCGACTGCTGGCACGCTTGGCAGGAGTACTTGCCGCACCAATATTGGCTCATTTATGTAAGATAGGCTTCCAGGGGATCAGCGTATTCGGATACCCGACCCTGCGTTGTAAGAGCGTTCAGAAATAATGAAAACAGTTCGGACTGAGACCTGAGGTCGAGTTTTCGGTAAATATGACGACGATGAGTTTTGACAGTCTCGTGGGAAATATCCAGCTTGAGAGCCGCGGATTTGGATGAATGGCCCCTGAGGATCATCTGGGCGATATCACATTCGCGGTTTGTTAGCCTCGAGCGGCCAAAATTCTGAAGGCTGGCAGTCAACCTCTGGTGAATACTGCTATGTTCTGATGGCACCTTCTGTTGCGAATGCGTTGTTCCCCAGTGACACTTCATCATGGACAGCACCCAGGGTTCCAGTGTGTGGAACCGCCCCAGTTCAGCCCGGTTAAATCGACGCGCAGAGCCAATGGCAATGACAAGCGTACCGGTATTCTCCAATGGCAACAGGTAGAACATGTCGTCCTTGAGACGAGTATAAATAAAGTGTTGATTAAAAAACTCCGAGCGAAAAAAGTTGTCTGGTGCGATTTCCCTCAATGAGTAAAAGCCCGGGTCCGGTTGTTGCAGTATAAATTGATAAAGGGGATCCAGCAGATACATACCGTCAACGTAAAATCGCATCTGCCCCATCTTTTCGGTGAGTTCCGAAACATTATCCTCATGGATGATTTCTGGAATACTATCAATTGGATAGAACAGAATCATTGAATGATCATAGGTCATGGCACAGCGAAATACTTGCATCAATGCCTGGGGGAAACTCTCTTGGTGGAGTTGTTCGGTGGCTTTACCCATGACGTGGTAAAGACCACGGGAAGCCAGCTTATTAACGCTCATCGGCATTGAAACCCAGTTTTGTTAAAGTTCAGTATAGTTGTTACCTGTTGTATTTATCCAAACTAATCCCTCACCCTAAGCGGTTATATATTTTTCAGCTTGCAAGCAATAGGCTTTTTTTGGGTGTGGTTTCAGCCTTGAGAAGGAGATTGATCGATGATCATTCACAATAGTCCCGAAATAGACGCTTTCTGGAAGAAAGCCTGTGCAGTCCTTAGAATCAGTGAAGTTTCACATCACTACGCGCTTCCATTCATTGAACATGATGAAAATACCCAGCAAGACATGCTGGAAATAATCGATGATATTGGTGCAATGGCCGTAAAGAGCCTGAAACGCGGAACCTGTCACCTGGCAATGCAGTTTGAAAAGGACAATATTCCGATGCGCAGTCTGGGTGACCACTGGATCGTAGTGAAAACTGACGGGACCCCGGTATGTGTCGTCAGAATTATTGCCATCAACATTGTGCCATTCAACCAGGTAGGACCGGAATTTGCGGCATCAGAAGGACCAGAGGGTGGGTTGATCCCCAGTTATGAGAACTGGAGCACTGCACACAGGGGCTACTTCATGGAACAGTGTGAATTATGGGGCGCTCAATGGCGTGAGGATTATCCGGTAGTCTGTGAAAGTTTCATCACGGTCTACAGTCCAGGATATTCGATGGCCATATCCTGACCCGTGGCGTCTGTCCCCGCATACCCACTTGGGATAATACCGCTACCCCGCAGCAAATGTAAAAATTGCACACAAAATTTGAACAATTGGCCAACTATATCGGCTGTGCAATAACCATCCAGAGGAAAGGCAATGAACTTCAAACCCAGTCAACTTGTGAGCGCCATTGTGGCCACGGGGCTTTTTTTAACAGTAAGTTTGCCGGTCATTGCCGCAGAATCAGTACTTGAAGAAGTCATTGTAACTGCTCAAAAGCGTGAACAGTCTATCAACGACATCGGTGTCTCCGCGGTCGCCTTCGCCGGGGATCAATTAAAAGAACTGGGTGTCGACCAAGCCGTTGACCTGGGGGCCATGACGCCTGGACTGATAACAGTTAATGCAACCACAGGCAGCACGCCCATCTTTGCCATTCGCGGAATTGGACTGGATGACTTTAATGCCAACAATACCAGCGGTGTGGGTGTTTACACTGACGAAATATTTGCCAGTAGCCCCTTATACCTTAACGGACAGCTCTTCGATGTAGAACGGGTGGAAGTATTAAAAGGACCACAAGGAACGCTTTACGGCAAAAACACCACCGGTGGCGCAATCAATATCATTAACTATAAACCGGGCGATGTCGCCGAGGCATATGTTGAAGCGGGTTATAGCCGCTACCAGACTTTTGAGTTAATTGGTGTGGCTTCAGGCCCCTTGAGTGAGACGATGCGTGGTCGTTTATCTGTCAATTACACAAAATCCAATAAAGGTTGGCAAAAAGATGTGGTAACCGGCGAAGAATATGGCTTGCAGGATAGTTTTGCCGTTCGCGGGCAACTGGCGTTTGACCTGGGTGACAAGGGCGAGGCTCTTATTCGTGCATACTACAGCGAGGATAATTCCAAACCATTTTCACCGGATAGCGAGGGTATCGGCGATGCACTGTATATTCCGGAATTCAACATACTTGATTCACCAGCCGACCCCAGCCTGGTGAAAGTGGGTATATATGATGTTTCCCGTGACGAGGATGGTTCCGGTATCGCACTGTTCGTCGACTACGAGTTTGAACATTTTAATTTCAAATCCATATCCGCTATTGACCAGTATGATCGACTGATCATCGACAACTATGATGGCTCTGCGCCTGCAATAACAAACCAGACCCTGGACAATGACCTTGAACAATGGTCCCAGGAGTTTCGCCTTATTGGCAACACTGACGGCGCCTTTAGTTGGCTAGCCGGAATAAACATCTCCCATGAGGATGTCAGGTCTCTCGACAGCAATGATGCATCCTTCCTGGTGACCGATTCAGTTTTTTTTGGGGTCCTCGACCCGGCAGATATCATAGCAGAGGGCCTTGACGTCTTCGGAGTTGACTATACTCAGAAAACTGACTCATGGGGAGTTTACCTCCACACAGAAACAGAGATCAATGAAACGCTGGCACTCATTGCCGGGGCACGCTTTTCAAGCGACGATCGTTCCTTCAATGGAGCCTCACATGAAATTTTCTTTGGCGATTCCATACCGATTGCCGAGCTTAACGAAAGTCACAAAGAAGACGCTGTCACTGGCAAAGTCGGACTGGATTGGCAAATCAATGATGATTTTCTCCTGTTTGGAAATATTGCTACCAGTTACAAAAGTGGCGCTTTTTTTGCTGGTGCGGGTCTGGATGCCAGCGCCTGGTCTTATGTAGACCCGGAGGATATCCGGTCTTATGAGCTGGGCTTCAAATGGACATTGCTCGAAGGCAGCATGCAGTTAAACGGCTCTGTCTTCAGAATGGACTACACAGACCGCCAGTCATTGATTTCGTATGTTGTCGATGATTACAGTAATTTTGTGGCATTGCTACCCGTGGTTGACGTCACTTTGATTAACATTCCGAAATCCAGATCAGAAGGGTTCGAGTTTGATCTTGCCTGGGTACCCGCAGAGGGCTGGAGTATTCAGGCGGGTCTTGCTTACCTGGACAGTAAGGTCACCAAGGTACCAGGAGAGGCTGAGTTACGTGGTATCGACCCAGACCCGGGGGCCAATGACTTTGCCACGGGTGATCTGAATTACAACGGTATCATCGATGATGGTGAAGTCGCTTTTGTCGATGCGTTGGCCGCCCCGATGGAGACGGGTACCATCCTGTCGCAGGCACCTGAATGGAGTTATAACGCAGTTGTCGCCTATGAGTTTGGCATAGGTGATGGTCTGCATGGGCGTGTGCAGGGTAGTTATAGCTGGTTAGACCGTCAGTACAGCACATTGGCTGATCCCAATGCTTTGTCAGATTCTGTTAGCGGCTTCAATGCTCAATTATCGATTGGTGCCGATGACGGAGTCTGGATGGCCACGCTCTGGGGGCGGAATATTTTTGACCAGGATTCCGACACCTATTCATTTACCGGGTTTGCGGGTCGTACCGTCTATCGTCAAATGCCTGCAACCTATGGAATTACCCTGAGATACAGGTTCTTCTGAACAATTGATCGGAGACGGCTAATCGGCGATCCCGTTGTTTGTCTAGTCAGTGGGAAAAGAGAACTGTGCCCCTTCACGCATACTGGCAGATCTGTGGCGGTGGATCAGACTGTGCATCAGTGCCTGGAATGGATTAAAGCCATTTGAAGAACAGTTATCAGTTTTAGAAATGATGAAATTTTTAACCCTGATTCAGCAAGTCCGTCAGGTTTGCCGGTGGGTTAGCCTCGATACTACGCCAGTCGTCTTCAGAGATAGACAGAAAGAACTGCATTAGAGGATCGGAATCAGGAATTGTATTATATCGCTTAGCAATATCAATGATTTGATGGATCTGGTTTAAGTACGTTTCCGTGATATTGTCGCCATCCTGTGTGGATGCAGCTTCTGAATCGATGTACGCGATACCTTTCTTAAGCAATGGGATATCATTGGATATGCTCGCCTGTAACAGTTCAAGTTGATATGGGAAAGTATAGATTTGAATTTGGGGTAATATTTTTCTTAATGCTTCACTTTCAAAACCCTTAAATGCTCTGTTTGTATCATTTACCTGCTTTCCAAGCTGGGGAAGAAAGTGTTTCCATATTGAAATAAACAAGTGCCCTCTTTGGTTTCTTCCTGAGCCTATCAAGGCTACTGAATCTTCTTCCCTTCTTGAACCGGCTACCACTTTCGATTTTCCACGAACAATATCATCCAGTAAAAGCCCAAGTTCCATGGGATGAACGGAAAGATCAGCATCATTATCGACCACGACATGCAGGTGATCAAAGTTATCGTTTATGGCTTTGCGCATGCCATACAACAAGGCACCACCCTTCACACTCCGGTTTGAACCATTTTTATGAGTAACTCCAACAGGGACATCCGGGTCCTTTGAATCAATGCCTTTACCAAGAAATAATACCCGGTGAGCGGATTTTGGATACTCAGCAATAATTTTCTCAGCTATTTTACCGGATTCATCCGGGCACCCATCATCTACAACGAATACTCTTCCCTTAAAATTAGGATTAAGACCTTCAAAATATTGCAGTGTAAGGATCTTCATTCGAAGTGAATTCTCACCGTGAGGATGCTCCTCCCGGGTTTGCAGTCTGCCGGTTTCTTTGTAAACCGGATTGATGAGGGATAGTGTGACCGGATCAGTCAGGTTTTGAATGACCCGTTCTGACTCAATAAACTTCAGCATGATTCTAAATGCCAAAGCTGTGTCACCAAAATCCCTGGCTTTCCTGTCAACTTCTTCAAGGCTGTCTGTTTGATTCTCCAACCACTCCTTCACTTTTATGAAGTATGCATGTGCCTGACCTGTACTGGCGTCATATGCTTCTACGATGGACGGACCTTGTTCAATTATTGATTTCATATTTTGTAAAAAACCTGGAGGTTGACTATATTAAATGCCGCTATGGCTTAACTGATACGCTCTATTTGAGCCCCCAATACCTGCAGTCTGGTATCAATATACTGATATCCTCTGTCTATCTGCTCAATATATTTCTAAGCAGGCTGATGTTGTTCCCTCAGCAGATCATTTACCGTTTTCACAGGATTAAAAGTTATTATAGGAACTTCTGCAAATAAAGTAATCCAGTTAGCCATGGCTCCATTCCATAATCCGGGTAATTCCTGTGCTTTCAAATCTTTGCCATTTTTCGACTTAATGGATATGAAGCCAGTTTCTGGATCAATATAGTGATGTAAGTTAAATTGCTCGCCTTTATAATTTGATAAACCACAAACAAGATCAACAGGGTTAAAATGTGTTGACGCCTGCATGATATCTTTTTGTTTGGGATTATCAGTATCAATTTGTGAAGACTCAACAATTTGAAGAGAAACTTCGCCTTTGGTATTTTCTACCCAGAAAGGACCACCTCCAGGTTCTCCTTCATTTTTAACCATACCGCAAATGCGAATTGGACGGTTCAGATGTTCAATTAAATACGCTTGTTTTTCCTCTTTACTGAATCCATCATATTCTTTGCTTAAGGTGATATTCAATTCATCTTGTGCAAAATCGCTGACTAATTCAATTTTCTTTTGTTCCAGATTGTTGTTGACCATTTGATTCAAATACTCAAAGATCTGATTCTGCAATTTTATGAGTAATCCTCCAATTGCTTTTTTGTATAAAATGGTTTCTGGTTTCAAACGATCTGGAATCACATTGTCAATGTTTTTAATAAAAACAATATCTGCACTAATTTCATTCAGGTTTTCAATCAAGGCACCATGGCCACCAGGCCTGAATAGAATTGAGCTATCCATTTCCCTGAAAGGCTCATTATCCATGTCAACAGCAATAGTATCAGTAGAGGATTTTTGGATGGAATAGGAGATATCGAAACTAACATCAAGATCATGCTCGTATTGTGATTTGACATTTTCAACTTCTGCCTGAAATTTATCCATATGTTCTGGTGAAACTGTAAAATGAACCTTAGCAATTCTATCTTTAGATTTCGCATAATGTCCGGCTTCAACCAAATGCTCCTCAAGAGCACACCTGTTAATATTATTATATTGGTGAAATTTTAAAAGGCCTTTTGGCAGGCTTCCATAGTCAAGACCACTCTGATTTACAAGATTATCGATAACGACTTTAAAGTTTTTATTTTTTAATTCCTTTTCAAGATCAAAGTCATTCTCTGCTAAAGCTTTTTGCAGGTCTTCATAAAAAGCAAAATCCTTTATCCGATTGATAAAATTATAGGGTGAATCAAACCCTTTGTTCTTCTTAAGAATTTCTTCCTGGTTTAATTCATCTGCATTTTCAAGAAACTCAAACAAAGCTTTAAACATTCGGCTTGCTGCTCCTGAAGCAGGAACAAACTTCACCAAAGTTTTTCCCTCTGAAGCCGTTTGATAAAAATTAGCCAGATTTTCAGCTTCCTCATTACTTAGTGCCATTAGTCCGTCTGCAAAGATAGCGGGTTTATTAAGAATAGTGTAGGGGAATCCAGATTTGAAATTCCGAATTTGATTATCGATAGTTTCAGGGCTGATCCCTTTATTTTCGATTTGTTCTAGGTCTGTTGGTTTTAGCATAATTTAAAAAAATGAATAGTTAAGTTTCTTGAGAGTACCGGATTTTCATCCATAAGTGATCCATGTGTGCCCGTTCTTTTGTAATCTCCTTATTTCCTTCAAATTTCATCCTAATTCACAGACTAGCATGAGTCCTGTCGGAGTCCGCCCATTCAGTCGGATTCAATACAAATATGGAGTTTGATATGAACAGATTTTTTACCTTTGTGACCGTGGCGATTACCTGGTTTGCCGTTGCCGATGTATACGCTGCAGAAAATGGAGGCTGGACCATCCAAACAGCTCTCAGCGATATCGAAGCCGCCCATTTGGTTTTCATGCGCGAGGAAGAGAAATTGGCGCGTGATACCTATATCACATTGGGTGAATCATGGGGGTTGAAGGTGTTTTCCAATATCTCCAGGTCTGAGCAAACGCATATGGACGCTTTGCTGACCCTGTTGAATGCCTATGGCCTGGAAGACCCCGTTGTTGATAATGCAGTCGGTTCATTTACAAATGTCATCCTGGCAGGTCTGTATGTTGACCTTGTTGCCAGCGGTGAAGCGTCCTTACTGGATGCTTTGTATGTTGGTGCATTCATCGAAGAAGTTGACATACGGGATATCGAGTACGCCATCGCTGAAACGACCAAAGCGGACATCATTGCTGTGTATGAAAACCTGATAGCCGGATCTGAAAACCACCTCCGTGCCTTTGTAGGTCAGATTGAAAATTCAGGTGTGGAGTACGCGGCACAGGTTCTGTACCAATCTGAAGTTGATGCCATCCTGGGTAAATCCGGTAATGGGGCGTTTACAATTAATGCTGGTCTGAACGACGCATGGTATTACCCGGGAACAGATGGCCAGGGTTTCTTCATAACGGTGTTTCCTGATCTTGAACTGCTATCTCTTGCCTGGTTTACCTATGACACCGAACGTCCGGCGGAAGGCGTTGAGGCAAACCTGGGCGATGCGGGGCACCGCTGGTTAACAGCGTTGGGACCTTTTAGCGGCAACCAGGCTCAGCTAGAGATTACTATCACCAGCGGCGGCATTTTCGATTCCGCGAAACCGGTACCGGTGAATGCTCCGGGTGGCACCATCCTGTTACAGTTCGATGACTGCAATAGCGCAACTGTGAATTATGATATTCCTTCAATCAACCGGATTGGCCTGGTGCCGATTGAGCGTGTTGCAGGGGATAACGTGGCACTGTGTGAAGCACTGAATGAGACTGCCAATTAGTTGGCAGATACATTGCCAGGGCAATATATAGCGACACGCCACAATCTCACTGCCGCGTCCTAACTCCTTGTTAAAAATAGTTGTTGTATTCAGCTTTGATCCATTTCGTTGAAACTTATTTACTTGAATTACTTGCGGGTTAATTGATCTCTGTCAGGTAATTTTAATATATTAGAATATTATAA
>CBDTVF010000007.1:0-22194 GCA_965363775.1 uncultured Gammaproteobacteria bacterium | reverse complement strand
CCAGGGCAGGACGCCCTGTGAGGCCGACCCCGTTAAGACGGTTCGAAGCTGAGGGAAGCCCGAAGGGCCGTGGAGTCGGGAACCCAAACAGATAAACCATCGGATGGGTGCCGCACATCGCTCAATTCATCGAGCTTTATATTTGTGTACAACGTTGCTGGAATTTACACCAATTCCGTGGGTAATAAATTACCCACCCTACGGGGTTAACGTTGCTGGGATTTACAACTAGTTGCCCTCAATCAGTGCCGTTCTGGGGTGAAAGCTGTACCAGGCGAACCAGTACATGCGGTGAATTGTGATCTGTTGATCATCCAGTGAAGCATCTACCTCACCATTGTCAGCGACAGTGATGACGAGTTTTTTACCGGTGTATTCATTTGCAAACTGACCTTCTTCAAGCAGCCATTCAGCATCAACCGCGATTGAATCATCACCGATTTCCATACCATAAATCACCCGCTTGGGATGCAGCCTGGCATCGGTTGCACTGACTGGCATGTAGAGTTTCTCGCTCTCCGCGTAATCACCATAAGCATCTTTCAGGTAACGATCCGTCATGACGCCGTCAACGGTCAGAACTTCAGCATCCGGGTATTGCTCACGCCAGTTTTTCCAGCTAATCATCGATAGCGGCAATGATTTAAGCTGGCTGCCACGTGACTTGCCGGCAAAAGCCTCACCGGTGATCTGCTGCCACAGGGACTCGCTCTGGCGGTCATACATTACGAGGTCGCTGTTATGGAGCAATGCCGAAACGCCAAAATCCAAAACCAGACTGCCCTGCCTGCGATCGAATGCCAACCCCGAACCACATAAAGGACAGTAGGTGATAGCGACCGGGTCTGAACCAAACATATCATTCACAATTTCATGATGGTCAAGAATACGGGTTGGATATGCACGGGTGATACCATTGTGGGTCAGGGTCATCACGAGGTCGTCATCGAGCAGATATTCGACTTCACCGGTCGGTATGAATGCTGGCTGGTCGATCGACGGTATGCAGTCTCTTGCAGGGCACGCCTGCATCAGCGAATCAAATGGTACATCGCTGTCGGCCTGGGTCAATTTGAAAACTTCAAGCAAAGCATCGGGACTATAACCACGCGGATTGCCCGGTCGGTTGGTTTTTTCTGCAGCGGAGATACTGATGCTAAAGACACAGATGAGCAGGCTTAGAACTATTTTCTTATTCATGGTTTGTCCTGTTTTCTAAAATCAGGATTTGCGCATAAACCCTGTCGGCTTAAGCTCAAGCTGCGTTTTCAGCTTCCTCGTCCTTATTACTTGGCCAGGCCTTCAATACTGCCTGTACGACGGTAGCCAATGGAATGGCAAAGAAGATACCCCAAAAGCCCCACAGACCACCGAAAACAAGTATTGCTACAATGATGGCTATCGGGTGCAAATTCAGTGCCTCAGAAAAAAGTAACGGTACCAGTACATTGCCATCGAGGGCCTGGATGATGGCATAGGCGATCATCACCTGACCAAAGTTCCAACCCCACCCCCACTGGAAATAAGCCACGAAGGCAATTGGTAAAGTAATGACTGCAGCGCCTATATAAGGAATGAGCACCGAGAAACCGACCATGGTTGCCAGCAAGGCCGAGTACTCCAGACCCAGAGAAATGAAAGTGATGTAACTGACCGATCCGACAATGACTATTTCGCCTGCCTTACCACGGACATAATTGGCGATTTGTGCTTCGATATCTGCCCAAACTGAAGACACCAGTCGGCGGTCGACAGGTAGATAGCCTTTGAACCAGCCAATTAATTGGTCCTTGTCTTTCAGAATAAAGAAAACCAGCACCGGAATTAACACCAGCAAAACCAGCAAGCCCACAATGTTCCCAACTGATGTCAGTGACCAGGTCAAAAACTGCTGCCCTGCCGTCGCCAATTCACTACCCACACTGCCGATCAGGCTCTGTACCTGTTCCTCCGAGACCATTTGCGGGTAGCGTTGAGGCAATTGAAGCAAAAGTTCCTGACCCTGGCTTATGTAATTGGGAATCTGCTGAACAAACTGGGTTAACTGACGGGTTAGCATTGGCACCAGGCCAAATAACAGGAAGAAAAGGCTGGCAAGAAATAGTAGAAAAACCAGTAGTACGGATACGAGCCGGGACATACCGATTTTCTGCAGACGTTCAACGACCGCTTCGAGGAGATAGGCAATGATGATACCGGCAAAAACCGGTGCCAGCATCCGTCCCAGGCCGATGACAATCGCAAAACCCACGACCAGCACAATTCCCAGGATTACGACCTGGGGATCGGCGAACGTCCGTTTAAACCAATTGGTTAGTACATTCATTTATGAGAAACCTGGCCTACGCGATGATGGGGGCTGAGAAAATCGGAAACTACGGGTAAGCGGGTCAGGTAGTGAAGTGTCTATATCCTAGAAATCCCAGACCCAGTTTGCTTCAACTTCAATTTCCTGGTCCAGTTGATCAGTTGTAACACCCAATACATTTCCACCAAAGGCATACTCGGCCGGTGCGTAAGCTGCATTGACATTAAATCGGCTGGTCATACTCATGCGACGGCTATAACCAATCGTCATGGCATTTTGTGCCAGATCGCTGTCTATCGCCTGGCTAAGAATTTTTGAGCTCGGAGATGGCTGCGACCGTGAGCTGAAATCGATATGCCAGGAAGAGCCCTTGTTATCTGCCCAGGTCCAACCAACCGAATACACGGTTAAATCATCCCAGGAAAAGGATGGACTGGTGGAGTCACCCAACAGGGAAAGAAAACGCCCAGGAAGATTGCGACTGGCAAATGCGCCAACTTCGCTATACAACACGCGTTCTACAGAAACATTCAACCAGGATCGGTCACTTGCCTGGAATGCAAGCCCAAGCCGCGCACGAGCCGGGATATCAAGATCTGCTGGTTGGGAATAAACACCACGGTAATTGGCAAACTCGTTCATGTCGATGCGTGACCGGTAGCCGACATCCACTGTTAAACCATCGCTGATTTCATTACGTAACGCCAGGCTGACACCAGCACCGTAGCCGGTTTCATGATAAGGATCATAAGCGCTCGGGCGTAAACCTGCGGGAAGCGACTGACTGTACGCCTGTAAGCCGAGACCGGAAACACCATAACTCTGGGTGGCAAATACCGCTGAAATGCCAATTAACTGATTGTCATTTAATCGATGTAGCAAACCCGGTGAGATCAACCTGCGCTCAAGACCATGAGTGTTTGAATTCATGACAGGATCAAAGCTGTTCATCGCCATCTCGTTAGAGTATTGCCAGTCGACTTCAAGCCTGAGGAATGTTTGCGGCTCGCCTAAAATTTGCTTGGCAAAAAACGGCAGAACAACTAAAGAGTGCTCGTTCATCCATGAAACATTCAATGGCTCAGTTCCAGGATCCAACATGTAATCAGGGGTCAATTCACGGGCAAGATAATCCTGCCAGGGGCCCAACTCGAAACCCAAGACATAGAAGGGTGTCATACCAGAACCACCGGCACTGAAACCGGTCATCGGCAAACCTGAAACTCGCGCAGCAGAAAGCGCCGGAATCATGGCCGCCACTAAAAATAATGCTGTCAAAAAACGATGCTTCATTTCAGACCTATCAACCCTGCTCATACCTATATGCAATTATGGAGAAATATGGCAGGAAAACAACAATAAGTCAATGTAAAACGGGCCAAACAGGCAAATAGATGGAATGTAGAATTAAATAGAAGAGTAGCAGGCAACACGCTGTTTTATCAAAAGAAGCAATATTTAAATCGATTTGATCTTCATTTTTGAACAGGTAACAGACCGGTTACTTGCCTGTGTATGGCGTTGCGCTAACGCAACATCTGGTTTTTGTACTCATAATTCGCCTTCGATATCCATATCTATCAGTTCCGTATAACCACCAATCGGCTTGCCATCAATAAAAATTTGAGGCACGGTGGTTCTGCCTGAGAGTTCGCGCATTTGTTGTTCAGCATTGGTATCACCGGATACGGGTATTTCTTCATACTCCAGACCACGTTTAGCCAGCAGGTTTTTTGCTGCATAACAAAATGAGCAATAATCTTTGGTGTACATTTTAATTTGCATGGTAATTCACATTTATTTCGATACAGATTGGATTAAATCCGGTTTTAAGGGAAACATTTGACCGTCGATGACCTGCTTGTAAAGGTATCAAGGGTTCTTTTATCCGAAATCCGATATAAACTAGACGCTTGCCGGGTTTAACCGGTCATCGCGCACGAAAGCCGATTTGACGAACAAATGAGCATAAGCAGTGTCTCAGATATGATGATATGAGTCTCAAGGAAAGCATGTTTCCGGTCAAGCAAAAACGTGGATTATTGAAACAGTTTCTGGTGGCAATCCTGGTTGCCACCGTTAGCCTGTCGAGTATTGCGCAAACGGGTCGCGTAAACCTGCCTGAGCTGGGCAATTCGGCCAGCAATGTGCTCTCAACCAACGAAGAACAGGAATATGCTGAAAGCCTTATCCGCCAGTTGCGCGCTTATGAACTGTTAATTGAAGACCCGCTGATCAATGATTTCTTTTCAGACATGGGATACAACCTTGCCTCACACAGTGATCAGCCCGGGGCCGCCTTTAACTTTGTGGTACTCGACCAGTCCGTAGTCAACGCCTTTGCAGCGCCCGGTGGGGTTATTGCCCTGCACAGCGGTTTGATACTGCTGGCAGAAACGCAGGATGAAGTGGCTGGCGTGTTATCACATGAAATAGCCCATATCACCCAGCTTCATATGTACCGGGCTTTTGAGAAAGCCAAGAGCATGAATGTTATTGCCATGATGGCGATGCTGGGTTTAATCCTGGTCAGCGGTGGGGATGGGAATGTCATCAGTGGAGCTGTTTTGGGTGCCCAGGGAATTGCGGCACAGGCCCAGATTAATTTTACACGCCATAATGAAGTTGAAGCTGACCGGGTTGGGATCAGGACGCTTTCTGCCGCCGGTTACGACCCGCAGGGTATGGCTGATTTCTTTGAAAAAATGGGCCAAACCAGCCGGGTCAACGGAGAGGGTCCGCCAGAATTTCTGCGCACCCACCCGGTGTCTGTCAACCGTATCGCCGAGGCCAAAGGTCGAATTCAGAATATGCCAAAAGTGGAAGTAGCCGAGGGCCGGCAGTTTTATATCGTGCAAGCCAGGCTTCGGGCACTGCTTGAGGATGACCCGGGAAAGGCAATCAAGCATTTTGAAACCGAATTGAAAACATCTCTCACTGATGCGAGGAGAATCGGCAACCTCTATGGCCTGGCTATCGCAAGACAAAGAAACGGTGAATATGAGAAGGCTGAGACCATACTCAGTAATCTACTGGAAGAGGAACCCTCAAGACTGGCATTTCAATTACAAATGGCAAACCTGAACCTGAAAAGAGGACGCACTGATCAGGCCATCAAAACCCTCGCAGAATTGCACCTGATCTTTCCAGGCAATCAGGCAATTGCATTGGAGTATGGCCAGGCACTTTTGGTCGAAAGGGAACCCGAGCAGGCTGAAATCGCCATCGATGTATTGAAACAACAACTGGTTTCAAGGGAAACCGACCCCGCGCTTTATGAGCTATACGCACGGGCCGCCAGCATTGCCGGTGATGAGATTCGGGCCACCGAAGCCATTGCAGAATCCTACTATCAGCGTGGTGGAACCGAGGAGGCAATCACTCAACTGGAGAGTCTCGCCAGACGATCTGATCTTGACTATTACCAACGTGCCCGGGTCAGCGCACGCTTGATGGAGTTGCGTATTGAGGCGGGCGATACGGACTCGCAGGCACGAAACTGATCTTTTATTCATAGCCCCGGCTTATTGCCTATAATACACAGGGTGAAAACGTGAGTCTGCCGCCATTCAGGAATCGGGATTGTCTGTGAGCAAAAAGCAAATCAACGTACTGGTAGTTGATGACGAATCAGCCATCCGGGAAATGATCCGGTTTGCACTCCGCAAATCAGGTATGAAAGTTCGGGTTGCTGCTGATGGTCGGGAAGCACTGAATAAAATCAGTGCAAAACCACCCGATATCCTGTTACTCGACTGGATGATGCCCGGAATGAGTGGCCCGCAACTGACCCGTCGCTTACGGAAAGATCCGCTGACCAAGAATATTCCCATTATTTTATTAACCGCCAAAATTACCGAAGATGACAAAGTCACCGGCCTGAATGCCGGTGCGGATGATTACGTTATAAAACCGTTCTCACCCCGTGAACTGGTCGCGAGGATAAATGCAGTCCTGCGCAGGACTGACCCGGCAGGAGAAGAAGGAAAAATTACCGCCGGACCCATCACCATGGATACGACAGCACGACAGATTTTTCTCGACCAGGAACTGACCCATTTCGGACCCACGGAATACCGCTTGCTCGAATTTTTCATAACCCATGAGAAACGTGCATTCAACCGCTCACAACTGCTTGATCACGTGTGGGGTACCAATGTATTCCTGGAAGAACGCACTGTGGATGTCCACATCAGACGTTTGCGGAAAACCCTGAAAACAGCGGGTCTGGATCACTATATCGAGACTGTACGCAGCCATGGTTACCGGTTTGTAGTAAAAGATAAACAATGATCAAACCCAACTGGACATTCCAACTACTCCGCTTGGGCGCCGGTCTATTATTGGCCTTGCTTATAGGTTGGTGGTCGGGATATCTGGTTTTAATACCGGGTCTATTCCTGCTTTTGTACCTGGGCTGGCTGGTTTACAACAGCTTGCGCCTTTTCCATTGGTTACAATCATGGGATTCAGATCCACCGGAAAGTCTTGGCATGTGGGCGGAAATATTTGACCGCATTGCTGCAATACAGAAACAGAACCTGAAACGAAACCGGCAATACCAGGAGGTTATCGACGATTTCGAAGGGTTGGCCGATGCATTTCCCGACGCCACGCTGGTAATAGACAGGCATGATGCCATCAGCTGGTTCAACGACTCAGCAGTGCTATTGCTCGGACTAAAGCCCGCCGTTGACCAGGGGCAGGCAGTGACCAACCTGATACGTGAACCCGCATTTGCCGACTGGCTTGCCGTCCAGGACAAACTGCAGAGCACACTGAATATCACCTGCCCCGGCAATGACAACATCGGCCTGCAAATAAGTGCCATCCGTTTCAGAAAAAACCAGCGTTTATTAATTCTCCGTGATGTCACCGATGTGCGTAACCTGGATCGTATGCGACACGACCTGGTGGCCAATGTCTCCCACGAATTACGCACCCCTTTAACCGTTCTGCTTGGCTACCTGGAAATCCTCAAAACCCAGCCGGAAGAAACAAATCCCAAATTGATCAAGCGGATGTTCAAACAGGCTCGCCAGATGAACGATCTGCTGGAAGACCTGCTTGAGCTTTCCCGGCTACAGGATACCCAAAAGCAGGAAGGCGCAGTCGTTGTGGACGTGCCAGCTCTTCTGGCCCAACTCTCAGAACAGGCAGAAGAACTAAGTAATGGCCGGCATCATTTGCTTTTTGAAATTGAGCCCGGCCTGGGTTTACGTGGTGTGGAAGCCGATCTCAAGAGTGCTTTTCAGAACCTTATTGGTAATGCAATCAACTACACGCCGGAAAAAGGCAGTATTAAAGTAGTCTGGCAGGAAACTGCTGCTGGCCTTGTTTTGAGCGTCACCGACTCCGGTGTCGGCATTCCATATCGCGACATACCCCGCATCACCGAGCGCTTCTATCGTGTCGGCGATGACCGCAACCGAAAAACCGGTGGCACCGGTCTCGGGCTTGCCATTGTCAAACATGTGCTCAATAGCCATGACGCAAGACTGGAGGTCACGAGTGAACCAGGCCAAGGTAGCGAATTTAGCTGTATTTTTCCAATTGAAAGATGAGCTTGCAGACAATGTCATTTTGATGATAAAACCTTTTCGTGTCACACGACTGTCACATTAGCTCACTATTATTCGCTCCAACCTGAAAAATTGTGCTAATACTTCGGAAAGAGTGAGATATATGAATACCCGTTTTGCAGCAATCATTGTATCGGCTGCGCTTTTCAACCATCCCTCCGTTTTGGCCCGGGTCACGGTGGATGTGAACCTGCCCGCTTACGAGAAAACCAGTGGTGTCTCGGGCAATTTATCCAGTGTGGGTTCAGATACGTTGGCAAATCTCATGACACTGTGGGCCGAGTCTTTCAAAAGGACCTATCCAGGTGTCAATGTGCAGATTCAGGCAGCGGGTTCTTCTACAGCACCGCCCGCCCTGGCTGAAAACACTTCCAATCTCGGCCCCATGAGCCGCCTGATGAAGGATAGGGAAATAGAAACATTTGAGAAGAAGTTTGGCTACAAACCTACGGCCATTGCCGTCGCCATTGATGCGTTGGCTGTTTTTGTACACAAGGACAATCCAATAGAGGGCCTTAGCATCCCCCAAATTGATGCCATTTTTTCTTCAACAAGAACCTGTAATGCCCCCAAAGACACCGCCACCTGGGGCGATGTGGGTCTGACCGGCTCCTGGTCTGGACGGGAAATTCAACTTTACGGGCGGAATTCAGCGTCTGGCACATACGGCTATTTCAAGAGCAAGGCGCTTTGCAAAGGCGACTTCAAAAATACTGTCAATGAGCAACCGGGTTCTGCATCTGTGGTCCAGTCGGTCAGTACATCTGTCAACGGCATCGGCTATTCAGGTATTGGTTATACAACCTCTTCCGTACGCGCAATCCCCCTGTCCCGGCATTCAGGAAAAGAACTTATTACAGCCAATCCTGAAAATGCAGTCTCCGGCAGCTACCCGCTATCACGATTTCTTTACATTTATGTGAACAAGGCACCTGGAAAGCCGCTTCCACCAGTGACCAGCGAATTCATCAAGTTGGTTTTGTCCCGTGAAGGTCAGGAAGTGGTCGTCAAAGATGGTTATATCCCGTTACCAGCCAGTGTTACCGAACGGGAATTTTATAAAATTCAATAGTTTGCAATATCAAAAACCCTTTAAAGAGGAATAGTCATGACTTTTAAAATACCGAGAGCTCGAATTACCATAGTATTGTGTATGCTTTTAATGCTATCACCCATCATTACCCAGGCCGCATCCGATGAGGACTTCGCGACGATGCGTGCCCAGATGCAGGCACTCAGTGATCGTCTGGACCGCCTTGAAGCTGAGAACCGTGAATTAACAGTGGCCAATGCTGAATTGACAAAGGCCAGTCAGGAAACCGCCGTAACCGTCGCCGCTGTCAGCGAAAAAACCGATACCGTTGCAGCCGAGGTCGAGGAGCAGGCATCGAAATCCAGCTGGACCGACAAGATGCACTGGAAGGGTGATTTCCGCTATCGCTATGAAAGTTTCGATATCGAGGGCAAGGACAACCGAGACCGTAACCGAATACGTGCCCGTGCAGCTCTCATTGCCGAGGTCACACCCACAATGCAAGTCGGACTGGGATTGGCATCCGGTGGTGATGACCCGGTCTCTTCAAACCAGACGCTTGGCGGAGGTGGATCAACCAAGGATCTCAGGATCGACCTGGCTTACTTTGATTACACAGGTCTGAAAGACTCACACATCGTTGGTGGTAAATTCAGTAACTATCTTTACAAGCCCAATAAGAACCAGTTGCTTTGGGACGGCGATTGGCGTCCGGAAGGTACTGGCATCGGCTGGAATAATGGCATGTTCTTCGCCAATGGACTGGGTACATGGATTGAAAGTGACTCCAACAAGGAGCAATCATTTGCCTACCTGACCCAGTTGGGTGTCAAGCTGCCGATCGGTGAATCCATGAAGTTAACCGCAGGTATCGGTTACCACAATTTCGAAACGGCGGGCAACGGTTCCTACTTTGGTGATGACGACGACTTTTTTGGCAACAGTTACAACGCCATCACAAAGAGGTACTTGTACGATTATGAAGAACTTGAGTTCTTTGCTGACTTGAGCTTCAGCCTCTTCAATTGGCCTGCTATTGTGTATGCCGATTATGTACAAAATCAGGCAGCCGATGAAAATGACACAGCCTATGCTATTGGGTTTAGTATTGGTGCCGGAAAGAACAAGGGGGAATGGAAATTTGGTTATGTTTACAAGAAACTCGAAGCTGATGCCCTTTTTGGTTTACTGACGGATTCCGATTTTGGCGGTGGCGGCACCGATTCAAAAGGTAGCGTGATTAAGGCTAGTTATGCCATTCATAAAAACTTCAATGCCAACGCCACCTATTTCATCAATGATGTCGGTCTCAAGTCAGGCGACCCGTTTGACTTCAGACGACTGCAGTTGGACCTGAGTTTTAAATATTGAAAACCTGAACTTTTGCACTGTGTTAATCACACAGTCATCACAGTTAAAGAAACGGGCCCGGTTGGGCCCGTTTTACTTTAGTAGGGTGGGTTATGTTCAGGATGAACGGTATATCGCGATTGAGCACATGGATGTGCGGCGCGATCGTTTCGGGTACCGCGTGGGTAACAAGTTACCCACCCTACGAAAAAGTGGTTCCTTGCCTGATTTTCTAATTTTTTCAGCCCTGAAGGCTATTCCACTGGTAGACTAAACAATCAACCGGCATTCGAGTCGTGACATGATAATGAACACATGAAACCTGATCATCAACTTGAAACCTATGCCGCCGTAGACCTCGGCAGTAACAGCTTCCATATGCTGGTCGCGCGACGCGAACACGGTGAACTGCGTGTGCTTGATCGAATAAAGGAGATGGTCAGATTGGGTGGCGGACTGGATAAGGATGGCAATCTTGACCCGGAAGTCCGGCAACGGGCATTGGACTGTCTGTCACGCTTTGGTCAAAGATTACGGGGGATTCCTGCAAAAAACCTGCGGGCGGTGGGTACCCAGACATTCCGTCGAATGAAAGACACCGATGAGTTTCTGCTTGAATCAGAGTCTGCACTGGAGTGCCCAATAAATATCATTGCAGGTCGCGAGGAAGCCCGTTTGGTATACCTCGGTGTCTCACAATGGATCACCGGCCACCAGCAAAGACAATTGGTCATGGATATTGGTGGTGGCAGCACCGAGATGATCATTGGCGAAGGTGTTGACCCTATCGAAATGGAAAGCATGCAATTTGGTTGTGTTACCGTCACCAACCGGTTTTTTGCCGACGGTAAAATCAACAAAAGACGACTCAAAAAGGCCCAGAGTGCGGTCGCTGCAGAATTGCAGGAAATACAAACCGCCTATCGCAAGTCCGGGTGGCAAGTCGCCATTGGTTCCTCGGGCACCTTTCGCTCTGCTGCAGCCATGTGCGAAGCCAATGGCTGGTCCAAAAAAGGCATCACTCTGGACGCATTACAACAGCTCAAAAGCAAAGCGCTGTCATTTCAGTCGATCTCCGACATCCAGATCGATGGACTGAGCGATCGCCGCAAACCTGTTTTTATCGGTGGCCTGGCAATTATGCTGGCACTTTTTAAAGCATTGTCTATTGATGAGTTGCTGGTGTCCCCCTTTGCCGTGCGTGAGGGTGTGTTACAGGACCTGCTGGGCCGGCTTGAACACCGCGACCCGAGGGACACGGCAGTCAAGGCCTTTATGTCACGCTTTGCAGTTGACCCGGCACAGGTGGCACGTGTTCAAAAAACTGCATTGGATTTGTTTGATCAATTGTCCGACGATCCGGCAGTAGATACTTCTCACCGGGTGATGTTGAGTTGGGCTGCCGACTTGCATGAGACCGGCTTGAGTCTGTCACATACCAGCTACCAGAAACACTCTGCATACCTGGTCCAGGCCTCCGATATGGCCGGTTTCTCGCGTCAGGAACAGCTTTTTCTGTCCGTACTGGTTGGGTTCCAGCGGCGTGGGATACCGGTAGATTTTGCAAATATATTACCTGTGCCTATGCACAGAGCATTGACGATTACCCTGTTGTGTATGCGATTGGCCTGGATTTTTTGCAGAACCCGCGATGATGACGCCATTCCGGAAACCAGGATCAGGCTCAACAAAAACAAGGTTGACCTGTGCTTGTCAGCAAGTTGGGAGGAAAAACATCCCTTGACCATCGCCGACCTCGAATTTGAGGAACAGACACTGAAGACCATCGGTCTGCAGTTGAACATAAAATACACGGATCATGACTGTAACTGATCACTGGCAACCTACTGCAAGTACAGCTCATCTGAAAGCGCGGGCAGATTTGTTACAGAACATTCGCACTTACTTTTCCTGCCGTAAGCTTATGGAAGTAGAGACCCCGATACTATCCAGTGCCGGCAACACCGATCCGGAAATCAGTTCAATCAGGACAGAAAGCGGGAAATTTCTTCGCACATCACCGGAATTTGCACTTAAACGCCTGCTGGCAGCCGGTAGCGGAGATGTATATGAGCTTGGCAGGGTTTTTCGTGCCGGTGAATCCGGTCGTCATCACAACCCTGAGTTCACCATGCTGGAATGGTACCGAATAGGCTATAGCTACCATCAGTTGATGGGTGAAGTCGCTGCTCTTGTCAGGGTTTGCGGGCTGGGAAAATTCGACAAATGGATAGAAGAAAGACTGAGTTACAAGCAGCTTTTTCTGCAATATCTCGATATCGACCCATTTACGGCTGATGAACAAAGCCTCTCTGCCTGTGCAAAGAAAAATGGCATCGATGATATCGAACTGAATCGTAAACAATGGCTCGACCTGCTGAGCAGCCTTGTAATCCAACCTGCCCTGCCAGAAAAATGCCTGACATTTGTCTACGATTACCCCGCTGACCAGGCAGCTTTATCCAGAATACGTCCGGGTTCACCCTCAGTGGCTGAACGATTTGAGCTCTATCTTGGGCAGACGGAACTCGCCAACGGTTACCAGGAATTAACCGATGCTGTCGAGCAGCAACAGCGCTTTGATGCGGAAAATGCAAAGCGTGAAGTGCTCGGTGAGGAGGTATACAGCATTGATCAACACCTGATCGCTGCACTTGAAAACGGTCTGCCGGAATGCGCCGGTGTCGCCTTGGGAGTAGACCGCTTACTGATGGCTATCGGGGATGTTGATTCGATCAACGAAGTGACAGCTTTCCCTTTTGCACGCGCCTAGCAGGCTGCTTGACCTGTTCCGGACTAATCGGTAATACAACCAGTACTTCCAGACCTCCAACTTCATGGTTTGATGCGGAAATCTGGCCACCATGACGACGCACTGCAGAGGCTGCAATCGCCAGGCCCAGGCCATGCCCACCTGATTTTCTGTTGCGCGCCTCGTCTACACGGTAAAAGGGTTCAAATATCTTTTCGATATGAGCCTTGGCAATACCCGGTCCCGAATCGACAACCTGAACCCTGATTTCCTGACCGGAAACAACACTGCCCATAACACGGATACCTCCCCCATCACTGCCGTGATTCATGGCATTGCGAAGCAGGTTTTCAAATACCCGCCAAAGCAACTCCTTATCAGCATTCAGTGGCAGGGGTGAGCTTAGTTGCAATTCAATTTGCCTGCAGCCTTCAGCTATTTCGTAATTGACCGTTTCAACCAGATCCTGGAGCAGTTCTGCAAGATCAAAATGAGCCAGCTTCAATTCACGTGGACCCGATGACTCACGCAACAGACTCAACACCTCGTCAATCAGGTGCTCAAGTCGCTCACCTTCCAGTTCGATGCGGTTCAATTCCTCAATAACCAGGTTTCTATCCTTGTTTCGGGCTATTTCGAGTGCCACACGCAAACGTGCCAGCGGAGAGCGCAACTCATGACTGACATCTCTTAACAGACGCTGATTGGCTTGTTGCGACTCCTGCAAACGCTTCGCCATTTCATCCATGTCGAGGGCCAGTTGCCCGAACTCATCCTTGCGCTGATCGAGCGCAGCCCCAACCCTGACAGTCAGGTCTCCGGTCGCCAATTGGCGACTGGCACGGCTTAAATGCCCCAATGGTGCGGCCAGGTACCGGGCCAGCAGAAAACTGACCAGTGCGCTGATTAAAGCTGCCACACCGAGGCGCATTCCTACTCCCTGGGGGCCAGGGGCCAACAAGGTACGCGGTGGAGACCGGCCGATGCTGATCAGTGTGTATTCCCGTTCATTGGCATCCCTCAGTCGCTCACGGGCAACTCTTACCCCGGCCTGTCTTTGCCTATTGAGCAGTTTGTCCCGGCCCAGTAATTCCCTACCCCGTGAGTCCATGACAAAAATATGGTTGCGCATTCCACGAGGTAAACGCTGTAGTACTTTTTTAGCCTCGTCCTCACCACCTTTGCTTAAATCCTTTGCCAGTTTGTTCTTAAAACGATCAAGGTTGGCTTTATAAGACTCCCCTGGCGCCTCAACTGCATTGCTTAAAATAACCGTCTGGTTGATCCAGCTCACCACCACCGCAAAGGTCATGATGCTCAGCCACAGGGCAAAAAACAGCTTCCAGAACATCCGTGGCATTAACATCCGTGGCATTAAGCGTGTCCCCCGTCACGGTACTGGTAACCAATGCCACGTATGGTTTCAATGCGCTCACCGCCATCATTTGCCGGCCCCAGTTTTCTGCGTAAATTACTGACATGCATATCAACACTGCGGTCATACGCCACAGGTTCACGGCCCAGTGCAGCCAGGTACAGATCTTTTTTCTCAACCACTTCACCACTGCGTTGCAGTAACAGTTGCAGGATGCTGAATTCGGTGCTGGTCAGTTCTGTCGGTTGACCGTCGCGGCGTAACTCACGCCCCGCCTGGTTCAGCACAAGATCACCGACTTCAAGGACTGCCACCGTCGAGTTACTATGGGAACGTCGTAATATGGCACGAATGCGCGCCAGCAATTCACGTGGATTAGCCGGCTTGGCAAGATAATCATCGGCACCCAGTTCCAGACCGATGATTCGATCCAGGTCGTCACCACGCGCCGTTAGCATAATCACCGGTAATTCGGATTCTTTACGCAGGTTGCGCAATACATCAATGCCATTCATACCCGGCATCATGATATCAAGCACCATCGCATCCAGACCCGGACGCCGGGATTCGGTCAGGGCCTGTTCTCCGTTATGCGCCAGGCGTACCTCGAAGCCTTCCAGGCCAAGATACTCGCGTAGCAGATCGCACAACTCCGTATCGTCATCCGCTATGAGTATGGTCTGTGTCATGTATTTACCCGGCGTTTTTCAGCCTTGATTTTAACCAACCATGGTACAGATGGGGTGAATTTACCTTTCTTTACACAAGACTAACCCAAGTAGACAAAGAAATGGTGTCTCATATACACAAGACAAACCCACTCAAAGACAGAGGATATAAATATGAACAAACTTATCATTGCAATTGTAAGCACATTGATAATGACGGTCGCCGGCACATCTTTTGCGCAGGATGACGTGGTTGAACCTGAAAAGAAAAAACAACGTCAACACCGCCAACATCAGCAACAAAACCAGCAACGCGGAATGCATTCAATGCCGGTTGTCGAAATGACGATGCGTGCGATCCGACAACTGGATCTTGACGATACACAGAAGGAGGGCATCAGGTCGGTGATGG
Organism: uncultured Gammaproteobacteria bacterium; assembly: GCA_965363775.1. Classification (GTDB taxonomy): domain Bacteria; phylum Pseudomonadota; class Gammaproteobacteria; order Xanthomonadales; family SZUA-36; genus SZUA-36. The sequence continues at coordinate 6,714 of CBDTVF010000007.1, read as the reverse complement.
AAGGACTGAAGGAGAATGTCCGTCCAATTATGATGGAGTCCAGGGCCAACCTTGCACAGTTACCGGATTTGGTAAAAGACGCTAGCTATCCCAATGAAAAAGTCACCACATTGGCTGAAAAAGAAGGCGCCCTGGCAGCCGAGCGTCTGATGCTCACCAGCCGGGCTCTATCAGACGTCTATAGCATCCTGACGATTGATCAACGCAGTGAGCTCGATGCCATGGCCGAGCGGCGCAGGGAGAAACGGACTAAAAAACGCCAGCCAAAAGGTGACGAAGGCTGAATTGTTCCAAAGTTGAAATAGTTTGATTATTGGGGTGGAATGAACTTCCACCCCGGCTCAATGTAGGGTGGGTTATGTTCAGGATGAACGGTATATCGCGATAGAGCACATGGATGTGCGGCGCGATTGTGTCAGGTATCCCGTGCGTAACAAGTTACGCACCCTACGAATGGCTTCAGGCAGACAGTAAACCGAATTACTCTGGTTCCTGTTCTGACTGGGCTTCGATTTCTGCGAGTACGTCATCCAGCTTGATATGCCGGACATCGGTACCCAACACCATGTAAATAATGTGTTCAGCAATATTCTGGCAGCGATCGCCTAGACGTTCCAGTGAGCGTACGGCCCACATGGTATTCATAATGGCTGGTATGGAGTCCGGGTTATGACTCATATGCCTGATAAGCTGCTTGACGACCTTTTTGTATTTTTTGTCAACTTTGCGATCCGCTTTAACCACCAGTACAGCAGTATCTACATCTGTCCGTGCAAAAGCGTCCAGCACCTGGCGCAACATGTCGCGGACCAGGTCACCCATTTGCTCCAGATCAGCACGCACATCATCCTCAAGTGCGCCATCCATGTCTCGATGGGACATCTTCGCCACCCGCTTGGCTTCATCGCCAATGCACTCAAGCTCATTAATGGTCTTACTGACTGTCATAACGAGTCGTAAATCAGTGGCGGCCGGCTGGCGCCGGGCGACGATACGGGTGCACTCCTCATCAATTTCTACCTCGAGAGAATTGACTATTGCATCAGCATCTATAACAACACGGGCAAGCTCAAGTTCGTCAAAAACCAGGACCCTTAACGCATTTGCAAGCTGTTCCTCAACAACGCCACCCATATGCAGAACCCTACTGCGAACCTCTTCGAGTTCCGCATTAAACTGGTGGGATATGTGCTGACCAAAATGCAGGTTATCTGTCATCAAATATTCCTCAAAACCATCAACCGTAGCGGCCTGTTATGTAATCTTCGGTCTTTTTCAGACGCGGTTTGGTAAATATCTGATCGGTCACCCCGAACTCGATCAGCTCGCCCATGTGCATAAAAGCAGTATAGTCAGAAACCCGTGCGGCCTGCTGCATATTATGCGTCACCATAATAATGGTGTATTGCGACTTTAATTCCGAAATCAGTTCCTCGATCTTGAGTGTCGATATCGGGTCCAGCGCCGAACAGGGTTCATCCAGCAGGATAAATTTCGGTTGCACAGCAATGGCGCGTGCGATGATCAAGCGCTGTTGCTGACCACCGGACAGGCCAAATGCAGAGTCATTGAGACGGTCTTTGACCTCATCCCACAAAGCAGCACCTTTCAGCGCCCATTCGACGGTTTCATCGAGTTGGCGGCGTTTCTTCACACCTTGAATACGTAAACCATAGGCCACGTTTTCATAAATCGACTTGGGGAAAGGATTCGGTTTCTGGAAAACGATGCCGACCTCCCTGCGCAACTCGGCCACGTCGATATTGTCGGTATAAATATCACGCCCATTGATCAATACTTTACCATCAATTCGACAACTTTCTATCAGGTCGTTGAGACGATTAAAACACCTGAGTAATGTGGATTTACCACAACCACTGGGACCAATGAACGCAGTGACCTGGTTCGGGGGTATGGTCAGGTTGATATCCTGTAAGGCACGGGTTTCACCGTAATACAGATTCAATCCCGTAACCGTCACCGCCACCGGTTGTGAGGCCTGTTCTTCCTGGGCCTCTACAAAGGCTAAGTTTGTTTGCTGTGTCATGATTCCAGTTCCCGATATCTTTCACCCAATCGATTACGCACCTGGATGGCCACCAGGTTCAAAAGCACGATAACGACGACCAGCAACAGGGCGGTCGCATAAACCAGTGGTCTTGCGGCTTCAACATTGGGGCTTTGAAAGCCCACATCGTAAATATGAAAACCAAGGTGCATGAATTTTCTATCCAAATGCAGGAATGGCGCATTACCATCCAGCGGCAATGCCGGTGCGAGCTTGACCACACCAACCAGCATGAGTGGCGCAACCTCGCCCGCAGCCCTGGCCACTGCCAGGATCATGCCGGTCATTATTCCGGGTGAGGCCATTGGCAGAACCGTTCGCCATAATGTCTCCCACTGGGTTGCGCCCAATGCAAGACTGCCTTCACGAATGCTACGCGGGATTCTTGACAGTCCCTCTTCGGTCGAGACAATAACCACGGGCAAGGTCAGTAACGCCAGTGTCAACGAAGCCCAGAAAAGGCCACCCGTTCCAAAGGTCGGTGCCGGTAGTGCCTCCGGAAAAAAAAGGCGATCCAGACTGCCCCCCAGGGTATAGACAAAAAAGCCCAGCCCGAATACGCCGTAAACAATTGAAGGTACACCGGCCAGGTTGTTGACCGCGATACGGATAAAACGGGTGAACAGCCCCTGGCGTGCATACTCCTTTAGATAAATAGCAGCAATAACACCCAATGGTGTCACAAACAGACTCATCAGCAATACCATCAGAACCGTTCCGAATATCGCCGGGAATACTCCACCCTCGGTATTCGCTTCACGCGGGTCATCGGCAACAAACCTCCAGGCATTGTGGAAGAAGTGCCCAATTTTTTCTGCCAGTTCCATCTGGTTTGGACGATAGGCGTCAATGATGGAAGCCATTGGCAATTCGAGTTCCTGGCCATCTGCGGTATTCACAATCACTGTGTCACGTCGTAACTCCGTATATAAACGATCCAACGCCTGTTCCAGTTCGCTGTATTCCTTTTCCAACACCATACGGTCGCTTTCGATTTCGGCCATGCCCACGGCATCATCTATGCCCCTGAGTTCTAAACTGCGTTGCCTCAGGCGCAGACGTTCAAGACGATAGTTGACGCTGCTAATACGACCTTTTTCTAACTCGCGAACCTCACCCCTTAAATCATTGGCGAAGCCAAGATGATGCTGAAAATCACCCCAGGTATCCTGGCCATCGAGTAGTTGACCAGCTTGCCTGACACCAATCAGCGTGCCAATAAAAACGCCCCATTCCTCGCGTTCAAACACGACCATGCTATGGGGTTTGCTGCTGGTTTCGATTGATGACTCCAGTATCCAGAGAAAATCCTGAGCGGTAATATCGCGGTTAGCCGTTTTCAGCAAATACCGGGTAACGAATTCACGCCCCTCAGCTACTTCAAGACCGGATTCCCGCAAACGTTTTGCGGTGACTGTTTCGGTTTCCCGAACCTGACCGGCAATAATCTTCTTGCTGCCATCCTGCTGTTGATAGACAAATTTCTGCACCGGTAGTGGCCAGAAATGGCCCATACCCCGAACACCGATCAACATCAGCAAGCCAACGACCAGCAGGATGCTGGCGCTAACCGCTGCCGCAGTGAGCCAGACCCATGGCGTGCCGTCTGCTATCCACTTTGTCAGTGCCCTCACGTCAACATTTTCACAATGAACTATACCTTTCACGCAGACGTTGACGGATTAGCTCCGCCCCGGTGTTCACCATAAAAGTGAAAAGAAACAGCACCAGTGCGGCCAGGAACAGGATTCGGTAATGGGAACTGTTGATGGCAGATTCCGGCATTTCTACCGCAATGTTCGCCGCCAGTGTGCGCATGCCCTCAAACAGGTTCCAATCCATGATCGGCGTATTACCGGTTGCCATCAACACGATCATGGTCTCACCCACTGCGCGGCCAAAACCGATCATGACGGCGGAAAACATACCTGGACTTGCGGTTGGCAAGATGACCCTGATCAGGGTCTGCCACGGGCTTGCACCCAATGCCAGTGAACCATCCGAAAGTGACCTGGGAACACCGTAAATTGCATCTTCAGCAATCGAAAATATGGTCGGAATAACAGCAAATCCCATGGCACAACCGACCACCATCGCATTTCTCTGATCGTAGGAAATACCTGCTTCACGACTCAGCCAGGAACGCAGGTCACCTCCGAATAACAAGTCTTGCAGTGGCCCAACCACTTGCAGCGATACAAAAGCCAATACCACCAGCACCGGCAACAACAAAATCGGTTCCCAGCCATCCTTGACATAAACCTTGATACGCCACTGCGCACGGGTCCAGAACCAGGCAAAAAGCAACAAACCTGCGGGCACCACCAATATCAGTGACAGGACCCCGGCGAGGTTTTCCTCTAAAAAAGGTGCAAACCACAAGCCGGCAAGAAAACCCAAAATAACCGTTGGTAATGCGGCCATAATCTCAATGGTCGGTTTCACCAGGCGACGCAAGGCAGGTGACATGAAATAGGCCGTGAAAGCTGCAGCCATCAGGGCCAGTGGCAACGCAAAAACCATGGCGTAAAGCGCAGCTTTTAAAGTACCAAATGCCAGTGGTGTCAGGCTGAATTTAGGTTCGAATTCGTTGCTGGATGCCGATGACTGCCAGATATAGGCCGGCTCAGTGTGATTTTCATACCAGACCCTGGACCAAAGTGATGCAAATGACACTTCAGGGTGTTCATTATCGATATCCAGAAAATGTGCACTGCCATCAAGGTTGAGCACCAACAAACCGGAGGCACGTGGCGCCAGCGCCAATGCCGCCGGTAGACCACCGCTCAATCGCTGCTGCAGGATCAAACGTCCGGCGGTGCTGTGCCAGATGGCCAGGTTGCCACCTGCATCAATCGAGATAAATCCCTTGCGGCGTTGTTCCGGGATGATATCGACAATCGCACCCTGCTGACCTTCAAACCGCCTGATGATTTCCAGGCTGTATTGATTTTCTACGTCCCGAACCGGAAAAAGTTGCGTAATACTGCCATTGGCATCACCAGCCAGTACCGAAATACCACCCAGCAACATGCTCATGCTGGTGATAGCCACCTCGGATACCTGAACCACCTGGGTTTCGTGCATGTCCGACATGCTGATGAAATGCACCCTTCCGGCATGGTCACCCAGGTACAACCAACGATGGTTCTCGCTGATACTGATGTTGGTAATTTCGAAATCTGTACTCAGTGTTTTAACGGATCTTTCCAGCGTGATTTCAGCACTGACAGGATTCTCCTTCTTTGTGCTCCATTCGATCCTGACACGACCACTGGTTCCTGCTGCCGCGATCACAAGCTCCGATTCATTATCAGACAAGGCCAGATCCGTGATACCTCCATCGGGCATCAGATTGCGTAATTTGCTGCCGTAGGGAAATTTAATCGAGGGTATGATTTTTCTGTGCTCGACCCCGGCAGAAAAATCGATATTGTAATCATGTCGAAACACACCGACCTGACCACTTTCATAAGCCACTGCTACCAGACCGCTATTTTCCTGATCAGCTACCGCCGCCGAAACTTTCATGTCAGTTTTAAACAGCTTGATCAATTCAACCACGGCCAGTCCGTCCAGGCTGATGAATTCGGCCATGCTACTTTGATCGATTCTGAGGGCAAGCTGTTGCTGCTCTTCCAATGACAGGAAGACCGTTGCCTTTTGATCCCAGTCTGCGTTGCTGCCAATATCAGTTTGCGATACTGATGCAGGCAGAAACAAAGGAATTACAACAAACAAAAGATAGAAAAGCATCAACAATACTGCGGCTATCACTATCAAACCACCGAGGCCGATAACCCGCCTGGCTAACCGGTCTTTGCGGCTGCGCCAGCGATGAAATCTTTCAGAACGCGCGGTAATTGCTACCGGGCCTGGTTTGGCAGCAGGATTCATGGACACATGATATGCGCAAGATATGACAGTATTGTTACGAGCTAACCGTATCGCCCTTCGATGTAATTGGTGGTCTCTTCATGTTTCGGGGTCAGGAACATCTCACCGGTTTCGGTGTGTTCAATGACTTTACCCATTAACATGAAAATACACTCTTCACTCGCACGCCGGGCCTGCGCCATATTGTGGGTCACAATCAGGATGGTGTATTTCCCACGCAGATCCCAGAGCAATTCCTCGACGGCTTCTGTCCCTTTCGGATCGAGTGCTGAACAGGGCTCATCCATTAACAACACACTGGGTTTAACCGGTAATAAACGCGCTATGCATAATTTTTGCTGTTCTTCCAATGACAGCAACGTGGCCTTGTTATCGAGCCTGTCCTTGACCTTGTCCCACAAAAGAACCTGCCTTAGGGCGCTTTCGACGATTTCATCCTGGGTAGAACGGTCAGCTTTACCACCTTCATTATGGATATTGTGGCCAAAAAGCACATTGTCCCGAATCGAAAGCGGAAGCGGGTTTGGCCGTTGGAACACCATGCCCACCTGTTTCCGAACCTGCAGCATTTCCACGTTGGGGCCAAAAATATTTTCCCCCATCACATCGATTTCACCGCTGATTCTCACGTAATCAAGACGTTCATTAATCCGGTTTACTGTGCGTAAAAAGGTGCTTTTTCCACAACCGGAAGGCCCGATCATCGAGGTAATCATTCCCTGCTTGATATCCAGATCGATATCAAATAA